>DATMJU010000088.1:0-4464 GCA_035553795.1 Vicinamibacterales bacterium | reverse complement strand
GCTCTAACGAATGACGCCGCACGACGAACGGAACGCGATCGGTTCGCGCGTGGCCGGCAGGCACACAGGGTGAATTTGCGGGAGAGATCCCGGCCGCCGCCGGCGATCGCTGCATCGTGACCGCGACCATCGACGGCCGTTCGGCCAGCACTGGTTACGCGGTCGCGTCTCGCGTGCGAGCGGGTCTCGACGCCACGCTCGCGAAGCTCGAGCGTGACGCCCGCTCGACGGGCGGTGTCTTCGCCAATGCCGGCGATGAAGCGGCGATTGCACGCGCACTGGCCGACCAGTCATCTGATTCGTCACTGATTGTCACGATTTATCCGCTGCGATCAGCATGGTGGATACTTCCTTTTGCCGGTTGCCTTTCGATCGAGTGGTGGCTGAGGCGGCGTGCCGGACTAAGATAAGCAAGCCTGATGGCCCGATGGCCGGACGGCCTGAGGACCTCACTTAATGGCTTACTCGAAAGACGAAATCAAACAGATTACCGACAAGGTCTTGAACATGTGCAAGGCCGACGCGGTGGAAGTGCGCTTCTCCGGCGGCGAGCGCTCCGCGACGCGGTTTGCGAACTCGAGCATCACCGCCAACCTGATCGAGCACGACCAGGAAATCTCGATCGTCGTGCGTTACGGTCAGAAGAGCGCGAGCGCGACAACGCATCAGACGGATGACGAGACGCTGAAGCGCACGATCGACGCGGTGCAGAACCTGGCGCGGCGTAAGCCGGACAACCCGGAACTGATGCCGCTGGTGAAGCCGCCCCAGCAGTACATCGAGGTCGATGCGGCGTTGCCCTCGGCCGTGAACTTTGGTCCCGCCGAACGCGCGCGGATGGTGAAGGCCAGCACCGACATCTGCGAGAAGAAGGGTGTTCTCGGTGCAGGCTACATCCCGAAGTTCGACTGGGTTGATGCCTCAGCGAACAGCGAAGGGCTGTTCACCTATTTCCACTACGCGGATGCAAGCTTCATCCTGACGTGCCGCACGCCGGACCAGACCGGCTCAGGCTGGGCCGGCACCACCGGCGTCAAGGACATCAAGAACATCGACGCGGAGGCGCTCACCAACGTGGCCGCCGACAAGGCGCTGCGCTCGCGCAAGCCGCGCGCGATTGAGCCGGGCAACTACACGGTGATCCTGGAGTCGCGCCCGGCGGCCCGCTACCTGTCGCTGATCCTTGGCGCGTTCAACGCGCGCAACGCCGAAGAGGGCCGCAGCTTCATGAGCGGCAAGCAGCGCGGGGAAACGCGTCTCGGTGAGAAAGTGTTTGGCGACAACGTCACGATTCGCAGCGAGATCGGCAATCCGATCCTGCGCCAGACGCCGATCGGCCAGGACGGCCTGGCCGCCAAGCCGGTCACCTGGGTCGAGAAGGGCGTCGTCAAGAACCTGTACTACGATCGTTACTGGGCACAGCGCCAGAAGAAGGAGCCCACCGCCACCACGCCGCAGATGAGCCTGGTGATGGAAGGCGGACCCACCAGCGTTGCCGAGATGATCAAGACGACCAAGCGCGGCCTGCTGGTGTCGTTCTTCTGGTACATCCGCGGTGTGGACAACCAGACGCTGCTCAACACCGGCATGACGCGCGACGGGCTGTTCCTGATCGAGAACGGCGAAATCGTCGCGCCGGTCCAGAACTTCCGGTGGAACGAATCACCGGCGGTCAGCTTCAACAACATCACGGCGCTTGGGCCCTCCATCCCGATGCACATCGGCGAGGCCTACGACAATCCGGGCACGGCGCTCGTGCCCGCGATGCGCATTGAAGACTTCACCATGACGTCCATTTCACCGGCGGTGTAACGATGAAACGTAGAGACTTCGTCAAAAATCTCAGCGCGACCGGGTTGGCGTTGTATGCCAGCGATCTGGTCGGTGATCTCGTTGCCCAGTCGCCCAGGGCGCGTGTCATGGAATCGCGCTTCAAGGGCATGTCGGACATCGCCTTGAACGAAGCGAAGCGCCTCGGCTGCTCGTATGCCGATATCCGCTTTACTCGCAACGTCAACGACAGTGTCGCCGTCCGCGACAAGATCGTCGTCGATTCATTCGGCTTCGGCGCCGGCGGTATGGAGACCAGCGCCGGCTTTGGCGTCCGCGTGATTCACAGCGGCGTGTGGGGCTTTGCCAGCAGCCCGATCGTCACCGAAGGCGAGATCCGCAAGATCACCGCGCAGGCGACGGAAGTGGCCAAGGCCAGCGCCGTCAGCAAACGCTTCGAGGTAAAGCTCGCGCCGACGCCCGCGTACCAGGACTACTGGGCGTCGCCGGTGAAGCAGAAGCCCGAAGACGTCTCGCTCGACGACAAGATCCAGTTCCTGATGAAGATCAACGAGGCGGCCGCGAAGGTGCCGGGCGTGATCCGCGTGCAGTCGAACATGGCGTTCGACTTCGAGTGGAAGTACCTGGCCACGTCGGAAGGCTCGTATATCGAGCAGGAAATCTGGCGCACGTCGCCGGGCTTCACGGTCACGGCGCTGCGGAACGGCAAGGCGAAGTCGCGCACCTATTCGGTCGCGCCCCGGTCGGCCGGTTACGAAGTGGTGCTCGAAGCCAAGATGCTCGAGAACGCCGAGCGCATTGCCAGCGAAGCGGTGGAGCACGCGATGGCGCCGCCGGTGAGTGTCGGTCTCAAGGACATCATCATGACGCCGGCGCACGCCATGCTGACGATCCACGAGATCGTCGCGCACCCGACCGAGCTCGATCGCGTCGTCGGCTACGAAGCCAACTACGCCGGCACGAGCTTCGTGAAGGCCTCCGACGTCGGCAAGCTGATGATGGGGTCGAAGCTGTTCAATGTCAGCTGCGACCGCACGCTGGAAGGCGGCATGTGCACCGTGGGTTATGACGATGACGGCGTGAAGTCGCAGTCGTGGCCGCTGATCCGCGAAGGCCGGCTGGTCGATCTGCAGACCAACCGCGAAACCGCGCACTACATTGGCCAGAACACGTCGAAGGGCTGCACCTTCGCGACGTCGTGGCGCAACTATCCGTTCCTCCGCATGCCGAACGTGCACGTCGATCCCGGCCCGGCGGGATCGCCTACGCCGGACGAGATCATCGCGGATACGAAGGACGGTGTCCTGATCGACGGCCGCGGCAGCTACTCAATCGACCAGCAGCGCTTCAACGGCCAGTTCGGCGGCGACGCTTTCTGGGAGATCAAGGACGGCAAGAAGGTCCGGATGGTGAGCGACGTGACCTACAACGCCATCACCACCGACTTCTGGCAGAACCTCGATGCGACGTCCGGCAAGGAGTCGTGGGAAATGCACGGCACGACGGGCGATGCGAAGGGACAGCCGGTCCAGATCAATCACCCGTCGCACGGGTCTCCGTGGTGCCGTATCCGCCGCATCATGGTAGGCGCCGCCTATTCGTAGGGTGGGGCGACCACGTATTCTCGTCGCCGGGGCAGACCCCGGGACGCTGGATGCCGTTGCGCGATCCCTCGGTGTCGATTACGACACCGAGGTCGTTCGAGATGCCGATGCGGCCCTGGCGCGTGCGCGCCAGGACGCGTGGGATCTGATCATCGCGGACACCGCGGTGCCGCAGGTCGGTGGACTTGCGCTCCTGCGCCAGCTTCGCGCTGGCGAACAAACCCGGACCCTTCCTGTCATGCTGCTGTCGGCGTCATCCGATGACGCCGGCGGCCTTGCCGTCGCCATGGCGGCCGGCGCCGTGGATTACGTGACGGCGCCATTCTCGCCCGACGCCCTGCGGGCGCGTGTCGCTGCGCGGCTGGAGAGCGCGCAGTTGTTACGCGAGGCCGCGGCACAGCAGGTCGAGGCCGCGGTGTTGCGCGGCCGCGAACAATTGCAGCTGGTCAGCGACAACGTCCCTGCGCTGATTTCGTACGTGGATACCGAGTGCAGATACCGGTGGTGCAACCGCGCCTACACGGAGTGGTTCGCGATGCCCGTGTCGGCGGTGGTCGGCCGCACGATGCGGGAAGTGCTCGGCGACGACGCATGGAAGACGATCGGCCCGAACATCGAGACGGCATTGCGCGGCGAGCGGGTCGAGTATGAGGCCCAGGCCAAGTACCGGGTCGGCGGCACGCGCTGGATTCACGCCGTCTACACCCCGCACCGCGACGATTCCGGAGCGGTGATCGGCGCGATCGTGATGGTGCACGACATCACCGAGGCCCGGCGCTCTGCCGAGGCGCTGGTGGACAGCACGTCGCGGTTTGACCTGGTCAGGGACGGCGCCGAGGTCGGCTTCTGGTTCTGCGACCTGCCATTCGACAAGTTGATTTGGGACAACAGGGTCAAGGAGCACTTCTGGCTGCCGCCGGATGCCGAAGTGACGATCGAGACCTTCTACGATCGGCTGCATCCCGACGACCGTGAACGCACCAGGGCGGCCATCGACGCATCAATCGCCAACCACACGCAGTACGACATCGAGTACCGCACCCTTTCCGGCAGCGGCGGTGAGAAGTGG
>DATMJU010000087.1:0-5539 GCA_035553795.1 Vicinamibacterales bacterium | reverse complement strand
GGGTCGATTGGTTCAACACGCGACGGCTGCTTGAGCCAATCGGCTACGTGCCGCCAGTGGAGTACGAAGCGCAATACAATGAGCAGACCCGAGTGGCCTGACTCAATTAACTCGCCCTCCGAGAAACCCGGTACGGTTCAGAACCGTCGTGCCTCCACCACCGAACCCGCCAGCGGTTGCCCGTTGAGGGACGCATATGCCGACCCTTACGGAAACGACCAAGCCGTCGGCGCTGCCATCGTTGCTCACGGTCGACGAAACCGCGGCGTTGCTGCGCACGTCACGTCGAGCGATCTACGCAATGGTTGAGCGCGGCCAAATTCCTGGTGTAACTCGACTGCAGCGACGCCTTCTATTCCGTGCCGATCAATTGGTACACTGGCTAGACCAGAAGTGCGCGTCATTGCCGAAGGAGTTTCGGCAATGAGCGTGACAGTGAGACCGTATCGAAACGGAGGATGGGAGGTGGACATTCAGTTCCGCCTCCCCGACGGGAAGCGTTACCGGGAACGGTGTAAGGCGCCCGTTGAATCGAAAACCGGCGCGCAGCGCTGGGGCGAAGACCGTGAACGCCATGTGCTTCAGCACGGCCCCGCTAAACCCAAGGAGGAGGTGCCTACACTCACACAGTTTGCAGCGAGGTTCATCGAAGGCTATGCGGAAGCCAATCGCCAAAAGCCGAGTGAGATTTCGGCAAAGCGAACGATCCTGAAAGTGCACTTGATTCCGGCTCTCGGCACGATGAAGCTCGACGCGATCACAAACGAACGGATTCAGTTGCTGAAACACCGCCTCAAGGAGAAGGCGCCAAAGACCGTCAACAACATCCTGACGGTGCTCAGCGTGCTCTTGAAGAAGGCGGTCGAATGGGACGTGATCGAGCGGATGCCATGCACGATCCGCTTGCTGAAGGCGCCGAAAAAGACAATGGGGTTCTACGATTTCGACGACTACGATCGACTCGTCGAAGCCGCCCAGAAGCTCAATCCGGCAACTTACCTCGTCGCTTTGCTTGGCGGCGATGCAGGTTTGCGATGTGGGGAAATCATCGCGCTCGAGTGGAGCGATGTGGATCTACGCAAGCGCCAACTCTGCGTCCAGCGCTCGGAGTGGCGTGGTCACGTCACAGTGCCTAAGGGCGGACGGCTGCGGTACGTGCCGATGACGATTCGACTGGCGGCAGCATTGCGGGATCAGCGCCATCTCAAGGCAGCTCGTGTGTTGTGTCAGCGAGATGGATCAGCGTTGATCCAGGAGATGGTCGGCGACCACGTGCGGCGAGCCGCTAAAAGGGCTGGCGTCGCGGTCTCTGGAGCACATCGCCTTCGCCACACGTTCTGTTCGCACCTGGCGATGCGCGGCGCACCCGCGAGAGCCATTCAAGAGCTCGCAGGGCACCAGGATCTTTCGACGACGCAGCGCTACATGCACCTGAGTCCGGCGGCGCTCGATGCAGCTATTCGTCTTCTGGATGAACCGCGACTCCCCGCCAGTCGTGGAGAAATACTGGAGACGGCGGATCGCTAGATTAGTAAGTTGTTGATCTAGCGCGAGTTAAGTGGCGGGGTGGACGGGACTCGAACCCGCGGCCTCTGCCGTGACAGGGCAGCGTTCTAACCAACTGAACTACCACCCCCAAAGGGGATTGCTGAATTCAGATTGTTGATTTCGGAATGGACCGAGTTGTCACCACTCGATCGCGAATCAACAATCCGCACCGTGACGCTGGTGGGCGGTAAGGGACTCGAACCCCTGACAGCCGGCGTGTAAAGCCGGTGCTCTACCAACTGAGCTAACCGCCCGACACCCCGGAAACATCAAATTGTAGTCAGCGAGGAGGCCGGGCGTCAATGCGTCATTTCTGGAGGGCGATTGGGCAGTCCCCGGACTTTCCCCGGCACTGGAGGAAGAACGCGTGGGTCTGGCGGACCAGGGCCATGCCGGCATCCCCGGTTCCCCAGCCCGGGACGCTCGTCGAAGCCTCAGGCTCGTGTGACTTGTAGCGGTTGAAGAAGCTGGTCACCTCGCGCCGCACCGTCTCGGTAATCTCGTACAGCGCTTTCCCATCTGCGCCGAGCGGTGTGACCACGACCTTCGAGTCAACAATGTGGTCGTCCTCCATCAACATCAGCCCGACCGGCAGCCCCCGGACAAAGGTGCCGCCTTCGATCGGGGGACCCAGGACGAGGATGTCGAACGGGTCGCCGTCGTACGACACCGTTTGCGGAACGATGCCGTAGTTGATGGGATACCCGCCGATCGACTCGGGGATCACTCGATCGAGGGCGCGCTCGTGCTTCGCGATGTCGAACTCCCACTTCTGGCGATCGCCGCGCGCGATCTCGATGTAGCCGTTGATCGTCCCGTCCGCGTTGATGGGCGGCGTATCGCGCCAGAGATGCTTGGCGTGCGGCTTCGCCGCATCAAGGCTCGTGCCGAGCTTCGCGGTCGCCCTGGCAGGTAACGTATCCGGCACGTGCGACGCGGCCTGCGAAAATCCGACAACCGCTACCGCAACGACGAGCGCACTCAGTCTGATCACGAGCAACCCCTCGCCCTGCACTCTAGCAACACTGGCGCCAGCCGTGATACTTCACGGTCGAGCCGGTCCGGTTTATTCAGCATTCATCTTTCGGGCGGTACGGTTGGTGCGTGGAGAGTGACTTGTGAATCGACTCATTCGAACGGCCGCAGTACTCGCGGCAATGGTTTTCGCCGGCGATCGTCTCGCGCTTGCGGAGCAGAACCAGTGCACGCCAGCCGGATCGCTGGCTCGGCCGGCGGGTCTCACCGAGGCGAGCGGACTGGCTCTCAGCAAACGGGTCCCCGGCCGTCTCTGGACGCACAACGACTCGGGCAAACCGGTCCTGACAGCGCTCGATCAACAAGGTAGCGTCACGGCGCAAGTGGCCGTGAACGGCGCCGCGGTTGAGGACTGGGAAGCGATCACGGTTGGCCCGTGTGCTGGGGGCTCGTGCGTCTACATCGGCGACATCGGCGACAACGACGGCAAACGCGCGCGCATCACCGTCTATCGCGCACCCGAACCAGATGCGTCCGGCCGCTCGATGCAGGCCGAGGCGCTTCATGCGGCCTACCCCGACGGTGGTCACGACGCGGAGACGCTGCTGTTCGCCAATGGCCGACTCTACATTGTGACCAAGGGCGACACAGGTCCGGTAGCCGTCTACCGCTTCCCGGCTGAACTCAAGCCCGGCGAGACGATGAAGCTGGAACGGGTCGTGCAACTATCCGCAAAGCCGAGTCAGGCCGAGCGCATCACGGATGGCTCCGTATCTCCTGACGGGCAGTGGGTCGCGTTGAGGACCAAGGAGTCGTTGATGTTCTATCCATCCGGTGTGCTGGCAGGAGCGGCGAAGGCGACGAGGACAATCGACCTCAGATCGCTGAAGGAGCCGCAGGGCGAGGGCGTCGCGCTCGGTCCCGACAACGTGGTGTTCCTCGCTGGAGAGGGCGGCGGCAAGCAGCAGCCAGGCACGTTCGCGCGGTTCGTCTGCGCGCCGCCGGGGCGGTCATGAACTCCCGCGCGATCCTGGTCGCGGCGTGTGTCGCCGCCGTCGTCAGCAGCGCCTGCGGCCGCCTGATGCGCGACCCGAAGCTGGTGCCTGATCCAGCGGCGTCGATCGATCAGTTGTGGGAGGAGCCGCGCGATCTCGAGACGCGCGATCTGTTTCACGGCCCCGGGGGCAAGGAGCTGATGCCGAAGTCGACGACCTTCGATTTCGTGGCGGCTGACACGACGGGCTGGAGCCCGGGCTTCGACGTCAAGGATGCCGAGGGCGTGGAGTGGAGCGTCAAGCTGGGGCCGGAGGCGCAAACTGAAGTCGTGGCGTCGCGAGTCCTATGGGCGATTGGCTTTCACCAGCCGCCGACCTACTACCTGAAGACCTGGACGTTACAGGGGCAGGTGTCGGGACCACAGGGGGCCGGCCGCTTCCGGCCTGACGTCGAGGGGCGGGAAGTGACGGGCGACTGGTCCTGGTATGAGAACCCGTTTGTCGGCCGCCCCGAGTTCGGCGGCCTGATTGTGACCAATCTCATTCTCAATAACTGGGATTGGAAGACGTCGAACAACAAGATCTACACGGTCTCGACTGGCAACGGCACGACACGGGAATTCGTGGTCCGCGACGTGGGCGCCTCGCTCGGCAAGACGCACTATCCGCGCATCCTCAAGTGGTTCCGCCTGCGCGGATTCGGCCAGGGGTCGCGCAACAACATCGCGGACTTCGAGTCGCAGCACTTCATCAAGGAGATTGATGAGGAGTCGAGGCCGAAGTTCGACTATCGCGGCATCTATCGCGACGTGATCAGCACCGTGACGCTTGCCGACGTCGCATGGACGTGCCGGCTGCTCAACCGCCTGACCGACGCACAGTGGAACGATGTGTTCCGGGCCGGCGGCTACGACGCGCCGCAGACCGAGCGGTTCGTCAGGAAGATCAAGGCGAAGATCGCACAGGGGCTCGAGGTGGCCAACAGCGCATCGGCTCCATGAGGATCCTGGTCGTTGAAGACGAGCCGGTTGCGGCCGCGGTGCTCGCCAAGGGCCTGCGCGAGCACTCGTACGCGGTGGATATCGCCGGTGACGGCGACGCCGCGTTCGAGCAGGCGACGATCAACGACTACGACCTGCTGATTCTCGACGTGCTCCTGCCCGGCATGAACGGGCTGGAACTGTGCGGCCGCCTCCGTACCGAGGGCGTCGTCGCGCCGGTGCTCATGCTCACCGCGCGCGGCGAACCTGATCAACGCGTGGAAGGTCTCGACGCCGGAGCCGACGACTACCTGGCCAAGCCGTATCACTTTCCGGAGCTGCTCGCGCGCGTACGCGCGTTGTTGCGGCGTGGTCCCGCACTCGCGTCGCCGGTCATCGAGATCGACGATCTCGTCGTCGATACGCAAGCCAGGCGAGTGCAGCGAGGCGGCCGTTCGATTCAACTCACCACCAAGGAGTACGGACTGCTCGAGTACCTCGCGCGCCGCCGCGGGGAGATCGTCGGGCGCGCCGACATTGCCGAGCACGTGTGGGACGACAGCTTTGATCCCATGTCGAACCTGATCGAGGTCTACGTGCAGCGCCTGCGGCGGAAGATCGATGACGAGCGCGACGTTAAGCTCATCCACACGCGCCGCGGCTCCGGATACACACTCGACACTGGTGATGCTGACATTTCTGAAGATTGAGAGCGTTCGCGGCCGCTTGACGCTGTTCTACGTCAGCGTGCTGGCCGTCGCGCTCGTGATCGTCGGCGTGTTGATCTACCTGCTGCTCGCGCGCGCGCTGTTCGTGCGCGTCGATGAAAACTTGCAGGCCGGCGTCCGCATCGCAATGACGTCGCTGTCCAACGATCTCGGTGAAGGCCAGGACTACGAAGATGCGGCGCGGAGTACCGCGGCCGAGCAGTCGTCGAGTGCCCAGATGCTCGCGATTTACGATCCGGGCGGCCGCCTGCTCGCCGAGAGTGGCCGCGACGGCGATCTCGCGATCGTGCTGCCGCCGATGCCGGACATCCCT
>DATMJU010000086.1:0-3446 GCA_035553795.1 Vicinamibacterales bacterium | reverse complement strand
CGGGATCGATCCGCGCGATCGCGCTGCGTATCGGTGCTGCCAGCGTGGCTGGGCTGCCGGTGGTCCTCACCGCGAGGTGCAACTCCCGGCTGATCCAGAAGAACACTTCCGAGGGCGTCTGCGCGAGCGGCAGCATCACCTCGGGTTCCACCGCCTCGCGCGGACCGCGATCCCAGCTGTCGTCTGCCACGCCGATGACCGTCCACACCTTCTTGCCATCAGCGCCATTGAAGACCGGCACGTTGAACTTCACCGCTCGACCCAGCGGGGATCCATTCGGAGTCAGTCGCCGTGCAAGCGTGCGGTTGACGATGACGACCGGCGGTGTGGCGGCGCCCTCATTGGCCGAGATCTCCCGGCCTTCGAGCAAGCGACCCCCAAGTGTCTTCAGGTAGCCAGGAGCGACGAGCCGCACGCGCACCTGGCGATCCACGCCTTCGGTGAACGCTTCCTCTTGCAGGGCGAGGTCGGCGCCGGCACTGCCGCCTGCGAAAGGCAATTGCGACGATGCGGTCACCGCCACGGCGCCGGGGATTGTCGATACATCGGCGATGATGCGATCGACGACGTCGGCGATCGCCGAACCATCCCGGTAGTTCGCGAAGGGCAGCGTGACGCTGGTGGTGAAGACACCGCGCGCGTCGTAGCCTCTCGGCGCGGTGGCCAGTGCCTGCGCGCTTTGCGAAAGCAGCACCGCAGCAACGGTCATCATCACGGCGACGGCGACCTGGACCGCGACGAACGCGCCCCGAAGACGATCACTGCCGATGACACCGGCCGCGCCCTGGCGCAGTGCTTCCTGCAGGCTGATGGCACTGCCTCGTACCGCCGGCGCGACTCCGACGAGAAAGGTGACCGTCGCCGCGACAAGGCCGGCGAACCCGGCCGCAACCAGATCAACGCGCGCATCGGCGAGCCGGGGAATGTCCGGTGGCAACACGACGCGGAGTAGATCCGTGAGCCACATCGCCATCACCAGGCCGACGGCGCAGGCCGCGGTCGTCAGCGTGCCGGCCTCCACCAGTAGCTGGCGAAGCAACTGCGCCCTCGATGCACCGATGGACGTCCGTACCGCGAACTCGGCGGAGCGTTCCTGCCATCGCGTCACCATCAACACTGCGACATTTGTGGCTGCGATCAGCACCAGCGCCAGAACCGCCGCCAGCAACAGTTCGAGGCTTGGCGCGTAGCTGCCTGTCAGGTGACGCATCAACGGCGTCACCGCCACATCGAGCGGGCTGCCGTCGTCTTGCTTCAACGCGAGTGCGCTGCCGATCGAGGCGAGTTCAGCACGAACGGCCTCGGGACTTGCCGTGCCTGCGACGCGGCCGATGATGTCGAGATAGCGAGGACCGATATTGGCGCGATCCTTCGCCGTGAGGAAGATCGGCGACCACCACTCAGCATCCGCGACCAGGCTCGAGGCAGAGCCCGGCAGTACGCCGATGATGGTTGCGTCGTTGCCGTTCAGCGTGATCGATCGGCCTATTACGGCCGGGTCGCCGGCGTAGCGGGCGATCCACATCGCGCGTGAAATCATCACGGTCCTGGCTGCGCCGGGCTCGTGATCTGCGTCACTGAATGCCCGGCCCGTCTCGGGTCGCACGCCCAACAGTTCGATCAGCGCGCTCGAGACGAGGGCGCCGCGGAGCCGGTCGGTGCCGTGCTCGTCCGCGACAACGCCGCTAACCGATCGCACGGCGGCCACTGCCTCCAGGGTTCGCGCGCCAGACTCGTACGCGGCAAACGCGCCGGGCGATGACTGGCCCGCCTCGCCTTTGCTCTGCGCCTGGATCCACACCAGCCGCTCAGGCGCGGGGGCTGGCAGCGGGCGCCACAGCACCGCCCACGCCACGGCAAAAGTCGCCGTGACCGCCGCAATGGCAAGGGAGAGCGTGAAGATGATTGTCAGCGCGACGCCGGGTTGACGGCGCCATTGACGAAGCGCCACTCGAAAGTCTCTGAGGACTGCGGTCATGAAGTCATCCAATCAGGGAATGCACGACTCGTGAGCTACTCGTATCGCAAGGCTTCGACCGGGTCCAGACCTGCAGCGCGGCGAGCGGGAAGGTAGCCCGCGACCACGCCCACTCCGATCGAAGTCAACAAACCGGCGCCGACCGCCCAGGCCGGTGGCGCAGCAGGGAAGCCCGGGGCGAGCGCGGCCGCGATGCCGCCAATGATGCCGGCGATGAGCACGCCAATGGCGCCGCCGGCACCGCTCAACAAGGCCGCCTCGATCAGGAACTGGCGACGCACGTCGATCCGCCGCGCGCCAATCGCCAGTCGCACGCCGATCTCCCGCGTCCGTTCGGTGACGCTGATCACCATGACATTGGCGATGCCGATGCCACCAATCGCCAGGCTCACCATGGCGAGGGCAATCGTCGCGATGAAGATCTGCGCGCCGATGCGATCGAACTGCTCGATGATCTGGTCCGCCGAATTCATCGCGAAGTTATCCGGCTCGTCCGCGGGCACCCGGCGGATCAAACGAAGAATGGTGCGGGCCTCTTCACGCGCCTGTTCCCGCAATCCCGGTTGCGCGCGCACGTAGAGAACCAGGTTGCGGGCATCCGGAAACTTGAGGCGCGCGGTCGTCACGGGAATGGCCACGACATTGTCGTTGCGGTTCTCTCCGAAGAAAGTGCCCTTACGCGGCGCCAGTTCACCGACGACGAAATAGCGATCGCCGCCGAGCAGGAACGAGCGTCCGACGGAAGACTCAGCGCCGAACAATGCGCGCGCGATGCTGGCGCCGATCACCGCGACCGGCGCCTGGATGCGGGCCTCGGTTTCCGTCAGGCCGCGGCCCTCGCGGAAATCCGCGCCAACCACGTCATGGAAGTTCGGCGACACGCCCTCGACCAGCACCGTATCGGATTCGTTGTTCCCCGCGCGGGCCGTCAGCACGCGTGTGCTCGTGGCGCTCGGGACGATCAGCTCGAGGCCTACGTCGCGAATCGCGCCGCCTAACCGCTCCAGCGGGATGGCGTCTTCGAGACGGAACTGCGGCCGGTCTGCATCGGCCTCGGTCGGCGCTGAATACGGATCGCCGCTGAAGTGGTACACGAAGATGTTCTCCGTGCCGAGCTCGCGGAACAGCATCGCCACGCTGTTGCGCAGGCCAACCAGCGTCGATGCCACCACCACGACGGTGACAATCCCGATGACGATGCCGAGGATGGCGAGTCCTGATCGCACCGGCTGTGCGAGCAGGGCATCCACGGCGAGGTGCGCGGCTTCGCGAACGGTGGACCACTGGGGCGCGCGCACGTCATTCACTCCGAAGCGCGGTGATCACGCTCACGCGCGTAGCGCGGACGGCCGGATACCATCCCGCGGCGATGCCGCTCAGGGCGGCGGCCAGGATGCCCACGGCAACGGTCGCCGGAGCGACGACGAGCGGGATGGGTACCACTGCCGAAACACCGAGCATCAGCAAC
>DATMJU010000085.1:0-2243 GCA_035553795.1 Vicinamibacterales bacterium | reverse complement strand
TGTCGAAGGCGTATGACGCGCTCGCGCGCCAGCGGCCCGTGCCCGACGGCCCAGTCGAACTGGCCGTTGTCGCCGTCGCCACGGCTGACTGGTCGTGCCGTTTGCCGCCCAATTGTTCGCCGGCGGTGCACAAACTGACCGACCAGATTTGCGCCTGACCCTCGGAACCCTTGGAACCCTTGGAACCTTTGTAACCCTGGATACCGTAGACTTTATATATGGCGCTGATTGAGACCCGCGATCTGTGGAAGACCTACCAAATGGGCGACGAGGAGATTCACGCGCTGAGAGGCGTGTCGATCGCCATCGAGCGCGGTGAATACGTCGCGATCATGGGTCCGTCGGGTTCCGGCAAGTCCACGCTGATGAATCTCATTGGCTGCCTCGATACGCCGAGCAAGGGCACCTACCTGCTCAACGAAAAAGAGGTCAGCCAGATGAACGACAACGAGCTGGCCCGCATTCGCAACGAAGAAATTGGCTTCGTGTTTCAGACGTTCAACCTGCTGCCGCGCGCGACCGCGTTGCACAACGTCGAGTTACCGCTGGTCTATGCCGGCATGAGCAAGGCCGACCGCCTGGCGCAGGCGAAGGCGGCGATCGAGAAGGTCGAGCTCACGCACCGCATGACGCACAAGCCGAACGAACTGTCAGGCGGTCAGCGTCAGCGCGTTGCTATCGCCCGCGCGCTCGTCAACAACCCGTCGATCCTGCTCGCCGACGAACCGACCGGCAACCTCGACTCGAAGACCGGCGTGGAAATCATGGGATTGTTTGCGCGCCTGCACCAGGGCGGCAATACCATCATCCTGGTCACGCACGAGCCCGACATCGCCGCCTACGCCCACCGCGTGATCGCGATCCGCGACGGCCAGGTCGAACGCGACGTCCGCCAGCAGCCCCACGCGCCGCTCGCGGCACAGTAGGACCTATTGAGGCACGATCCTCGCTGAGGTCGTGAACCGGCGGTAGTTTGAATAAGTCGCCGAACTCGTTCCCGTCCCTGGATCCGCGGGGAACGTCTCCTTCATCTGTTTCGGCACGAGCAGGCCGAGCTTCTCTTCATGCTCGAAATCCACTTCCACGCTGTTTTCTGACTTCGGCGCGGACGGATGCTTGAACGTCATGACGACCGCCTTCAGGAGCCGTCCGTTCACAGGATCGATCCACGCGCGGATCGTGCTCGGCATGTCACCGCCGTCAGGATGGCGGATCAGCGTGGGCGTGACCTTTTCGTGAAAGACCACCCGAACAGCGGTGACGCCGCGCACCCGTTCGTACCCGTCCAGCCTTGCCACCAGCCGATGCCGATTGCGGCGGTGCAGGAACTCCAGGGGCAGGTTGGGCAGGTTGGTGGTTCGCGGGAGCCCGAGATTGTGGGCCGCGCTTGCTTCGAGCAGGGTCCGCGCGCCATCGACGCCGCTGACGCTCAACGACGTCGTCAGCGACTGGTCGTCATCAAGGGCATCCCGATTCACGACTTTCACGTGACGAAAGCCGAGCCAGCCGGAGTCTTTCGGAAGTGCGATGAAGGCGACCTCAGACTGCAGGCGCTTCTGGCGGTCGCCGACTCGGCCGAGCAGTGCCGTGTCTTCTGTTCTGATCCGCGAGAACTCTCCCTTGATCTCCTGGAACATGGTTTCGTCAGCGATCAACTCACTGAGCTTGGGCTCGTAATCCGCGAGGTAGGCATCGAGCTTCGCGAGCACCGCATCATACGGTGCCGGCTGGAGCGCGATGAAGGCTCCCAGCGCCAACGCGGCGATCTTCATTGCGGAACGATGCGGGCGCCGGTCTTGAACTGCCGGTAATTGGTGTAGCGCGCGGTGCCAGAGCCTTCGCGGAAGCGGCCCGCGAAGAAATCTTCCTTCATCTCGTACGGCACCAGCACGCCGAGCGCTTCGTCCGGGCGGAAGTCCACCCAGATCACGTTGTCGTACGGCAGGACGCCGATGCGCGCATCACGGGTCTTCACCTGCGCGCGCAGCAGCCGTCCAGTATCGGGTTCCACCCACGCCGTCACCAGGCTGCGCATTTCGCCGCCGTCAGGGCGGCGGATGATCGTCGGTGTGGTGGTTTCGTCGAACACCATGCGGGCCGTTTGAATACCGCGAATCTTCTCCATGCCGTCGATACGGTGGCTCAATCGCTTCCGGTTGCGCGGATGCAGGAACTCGAGCGGCAGGTTGGGAAGGTTGGTCGTGCGGGGAAAGCCGAGGTTGTGCTGGGCGCTCTGTGAGAGC
>DATMJU010000084.1:0-7726 GCA_035553795.1 Vicinamibacterales bacterium | reverse complement strand
CGTGTGGCTGCTGGCCGCCATCGCGGTCGCGCTGCCGGACATCAGCTATTTCATCAGCCTGTTTCTGTTCCTCTTGATGTGGGTGTCGCCGATTGGCTTCACGCCAGACATGGTCCCGCCGCAACTGGCGGCCGTCCTGTTCCTGAACCCGGTCTACTACCTGCTCGAGATGTATCGCGACAGCATCCTGTTCGGCCAACTGCCGTCGCTGCCGCACGCGCTGGTCTACGTCGGCTTCTCGGTGCTGGGGTTCGCCATCGGCGCCACGTTCTTCCGCGCCTTTCGCGGTGTGCTGCTCGACTACGAGTAACCAGCAACCCTCATGTGCGGCATAGCGGGAATCCTGGCGTTCGGCGATAGCGAGCCGATCGCCGAAGACGTCGTGACGACGATGCGCGAGACCTTGCGTCACCGGGGTCCGAATGGAGCCTCGAACTGGATCGACGCCGATGCGCGCATCGGCCTTGGTCATCGGCGGCTCTCGATCATCGACCTCGCCAACGCTGCGTCACAACCAATGGCGAATGCCGATGGCAGCCTGCAGCTGGTGTTCAACGGCGAGATCTACAATCATGCCGAACTCCGGAAGGAGTTGTCCCGGCTCGGAAAGTACCGCTGGACCACCGATCACTCCGACACCGAAGTCATCGTTCATGCCTTCGAGGAGTGGGGCATCGAGTGCGTGCATCGCTTCCGCGGCATGTTCGCGTTTGCGATGTGGGATGCGCGTGAACGCGCGCTCTGGCTGGTGCGCGATCGCATCGGCATCAAGCCGCTGTACTACACGGTGCAGGGATCGCGGTTTGCGTTTGCTTCTGAGATTAAGGCGCTGCTGGCCCTGCCTGACGTCCGCCGCGGCGTCGACGAAGAGGCGCTCTTTCACTACCTGTCGTTCCTGACCACGCCAGGGGAGCAGACGCTGTTTGCGGGTATCAAGAAGATGGCCCCGGGGACGTGGCTGCGCATCGACGATCGCGGGTCGATCCGCACGTCGCGTTACTGGGATGTGTGGGACATGGCCTCGCCGATCGACGGCACCGATGACGAACTGGCAGAGCGCATCCTCGCCGAACTTCGCACCGCCGTGAAGCTCCGCAAGATCAGCGACGTGCCCGTCGGCGTGTTTCTCTCCGGCGGCCTGGACTCGAGCACGAACGCGCGCCTGTTCTCCGAAGGCGAGACCCAGCCGATCCGCACGTTCTCGATTGGCTACGACCGCGACTACTCCGGCTATGCCAACGAGCTGCACCATGCGCGCGCCATGGCGGAGACGATCGGCTCGGAACATCACGAGCGTCGTTTAACGCGCGCCGACGTCATCGATTTCCTGCCGAAGATGGTGGAGCTGCAGGACGAGCCGATTGCCGATCCCGTCTGCGTGCCGGTCTACTACGTCGCCGAACTGGCGCGGCGCAGCGGCACGATCGTGTGCCAACTGGGTGAGGGTGCCGACGAGATGTTCATCGGCTACCCGAACTGGCTGCAGGCGCTCGAGCGGCAGCAGCTCGACGATCAGCCGGCGCCGCGCTTTGCCAAGCGGCTCGCATCGAGCGCGCTCGCGGCGGCCGGCTACGGGCACGCGTGGCAGACGGAGTTCCTGCGCCGCGGCGGGCGCGGTGAGCCGCTCTTCTGGGGCGGAGCAGAATCCTTTCCGCATCACGAGAAGCTCAAGCTGCTGTCACCGGCGTTGCGCACGAAGCTTGCCGGACTCACGTCGTGGGACGCGCTCGCTCCGTTCCACGCGGATTTCATGAGCAAGGCGCACGAGAAGTCGCATCTCAACTGGATGAGCTACGTCGACCTGAGGCTTCGCTTACCCGAGTTGCTGCTCATGCGGGTCGACAAGATGACCATGGGCGTCGGCCTCGAGGCGCGCGTGCCGTTCCTCGACCATCACATGGTCGCGTTGGCAATGAGCATTCCGAGTGCGCGCAAGATCCCCGGCGGCCGTCTCAAGCACTTATTGAAGCTCGCGGTGCGCGGGCTGGTGCCCGAGCAGCTGGTCGAGCGCCGCAAGCAGGGATTTGGCGTGCCGGTCGACGATCTCTTTGCGGGCCGCCTGGCCACGGTGGCAGGCCGCGAGCTGACTTGCTTCGCCAACGACTCCGGGTTGATCGATCGCGATGCCGCGATGGCGCTGGTGAACTCAGGCCAAGGCTCCAAGAGCTGGTACCTGCTCAATCTCGCGCTCTGGTGGCGTCACTTTATCGCTGGTGAACCAATCAACGTTTCGTAGCGCGCCCGCGCGATCCCGTTCGCGTCATGTGGAGTGGATGTGGGTGGCGCTCGCCTTCATGGCGTGTTGCGCGTACTTCGGCGCGACGCAGCCGGTTGCCCCCCGCGAGGCCGCTGGCGGGGAAGGCCAGGCTTTGCATGCCATGGCCAAGGCGCTGCCGCGCGGATTCGCAGAGGTGGCGGCGCCGCACTCATCGCGAATCGGCTTGCCGGTCAGCGTCGCTGTTGTCGCGAAGTCACTTGATTGGGTGATCGCAGCGGGCTTCGACCGCTTGAACTTCCTGTTCAACTTCGTGTCGGTCATCCTGTTGACCTGGCTGCTGCGAACCCACGTCAAGCTTGCGCCGCTGCGCATCGCGCTCGTCATCGCTTTTCTAATCGAGCCGCACTCGCCGGTGCGCTTGTCGTATGTGCATCCGGTCTCGAGCGATGCCGTGGTGATGATGCTGATGCTTGCCGGACTCGCGGGCATCCACTGGTTCGAGCGGCGGCCGGGGCCGGCGAGGGCAGCAGCGATCGCGGCCCTCGTATCGATCGGCGTGCTGTTCCACGAAGCCCTGTTGCTGATCGCAGTATGCATGCTGTTCACACGGCTTGACGCCGGCGGCTGGCGCGCGCGGCTGGCCGCAATGGATCGCACCGGGGCCTGGCTTCCGGTCGTGGCGGCTGCGCTGACGCTGTTCGCTCTGAAATCCTGGCAACCCGGCTCGCTTTGGCTCGCCGAGTCGAACGACCTGCTGCCGCTGACGGTCTCTCGTTACGTCCTCGCGTGGTTCCTGGTGTTTGGCGTGTTGCTGCTGTCGCCGGCCCTGCGCTGGACTCGCACGGTTCGGTACCTGAAAGAGCGGCCGGCCCTGGTGGTTTTCGCGGCGGCTTGCGCTGTTGGGGCGTGGTGGGGCGGGCACCCAGAACGGACAATCGCGCTCGCATCGCCGGTGATGCTGATCGTGGCGGGTCGAGCGCTGACGCCCCTGGTGAAGTCGCCTGTGCCAGCGACTGCACTCGCGCTGCAGGCGATGTCATCGCGGATGCTGGTGCCGATCGGCGGCCCGATCGCGACGCCGGAAGTCGTAGGCGAGGTGTGGGAGCGGATGGTGTCGGCGCGGCTGACGTGGGCGTTGTCGTACAGCAACATGTGGAGCCGCCTGTGCGCACCTGCGATGCTGGGCGTGTACGCCGCTTGGTACGCCACCGCGGCGGCCATCGCGCTGGTGTTCGTGCCCCGCCTCGCGAGACGTGTAGACTCGCGACGCAATCCCCCGGAGTCGTTGCCGCCGGCATCCACGCCCGCGTCATGGCGTGGCAGCGTGTTTGTCGTCTTGGGCACATTGTCTTTGATCGCGCCGATCGCCTGGTTGGCCACCAGCGGCGTGTACCAGCGATATTTCGCCGAGCCGTCGATGCTGTACGTTCCGTACAACCTCGCGCGCCTCGTACTGCTGGTCGTAATCTTGTTGGTGTCCTGGGGTGTGGGGGCGCGAGCCATTCGCCTGCGGGACCGCGACGCAGAGCCGGGCGCTGTTGACGCGCTGTTCTGTGGCGCTGCGCTTTGGTCAGTCGCCGTGTTCGTCTTAGCGGCGATGCATCTCTACGTTCAATCCCTGCTGCTGGTTCTAGTGGCAGTGGCGACAGCCGTCGCGCTGCACGATCTCATGGCGCGCGGCCGGCGGCCGGCCGCACTGTCACAGTGGAGTTTGCCAACACTCCTGGCCGGAGCGGCCGCGGTCGTTCACCTGGCCGCGATTCTGCTCGGCATCGTGTTGTGGGGACACTTCGGCGGTGACAACGACGTGCCGGGCAGCTACCTCCCGTACTACCAAACGGTGTTGGACCACGGATCGATTGCGCCCAATCACTACTGGGTTCACTTCTTCGCTTCCAAGGGCAACGGGCTCGGACTGCTCGCCAACGCGTTGTCCGATGTGCAGGGCGCCGGCATCGCAACGCTGGCCGTGATCCTGATGGGCGGAGCGCTGATCGTCCGCCTCGGCATGCGCCACGGCGTGCCGCTTGCGGCGGCATTGATCGCGCTCTGTCTCTATCTGCAGTTCTTTGGCAGCCAGGGCGCGTACGCGAAATCCCACATCATTCGCAATCTGCTGATTGGTTACCTGGTCGTCTCAGCCAGCGAAGCGCTGTGGTCCGGCTCGCGAGACCCGTTCGGTTCGGTGTCCCGGCTGGCGGTGATCGTCGCGGTGATTGTGCTGTCGCCGCTTGCCATCGTCATTCTCGGTCCGATTCTTGTCGCGCCGGCGGTGCTGTACCTGTGGTCGGGACGAATGAAGTGGACCCGAATCCTGATCGAGCCGGCCTGGGCCGCGGCCGCGGTGATAGGCGTCCTTGCCTACAACTATTTCCAGGTGGGATTGCTCGAACTGCATTCGATGCCCTCGGTGGCAGGGCAGTTCGTGGATGTGGATCGCCTGTCGCGGTGGCTCGACCCTGGACTCGCTTATCTCGATTACCGGTTGGCGTTTGTGCAGGCCATGCTCCCGGGCGGACTGGTTGCGGCCAGTGCGCTGGCGATAGCCCCGACGGAATCCATCGGGCAGGTGGTTGCGCTGTTGTTGCCCGCCAGCGCGCTCGCGCCGATCGGGCTGGTGTTGGCCGCCGGGCTATTCGTCATTCCATTTTCGAGCCCTCACGGCAGGAACGTCTGGCTGGCGATGCTGAACCTGGCTGTCGCGCTGAGCGTCCTGATCGTGCTCAGGATGTTCGGCGGCGGCCCCGGGTCTTCGATGTCGAGGTTCACCGACTTCGCGGTGCCGCTGGCGCTGTCGGTTGCATTGGTCGCGTTTGTTGCGTTCTGGTCAAATGCGCGGGCCGTCGTGTTCAGGAACGTATTCGCGGTGATCGCAGCCGCTGCGGCGGTCGTTGCTATCAAGTCAGGTTTTCAGCCGATTGGTGCGTTGCCATGGCGCGACGGCGTGGCCTTCGCACTCGGCCGCACCAGCTACGCGGCGATGAACGAGTACTCGTGGGGGACGGCCACCGCGTCCACGCTGGTGCGATCGCTTCCGGCTGGTTCACGCATCGAGCTGCTGGGCTTCCTGCCGGGCTTTACCGCCGTGCCTGGCGCAGAATTCGAGCGGCCTGACGGCGCCATCTACCTGCGCGACTACACGAAGGTGCTGTTTGGCGCCGAAGACGAGGCGTCGAAGCGGTACACTGACACGGGTATCAATCACTTCGTGTTCGACGTCTCGCCAACCACGCCCATCGTCTGGAGCGGATTTGCACCGCTGTTCAGCGCGGAATCGATTCGCGCGCGCATGCAGGTGGTCTCGCACCATGCATCCGACGGCCGCGATCTCTACGTGACCACGTGGCGGGCGCCAGGTGCCCCGGCTGACGAACTGGTTGAGCAGCTCGCGTCCCGGTGGCAAGAGAAGCTCGACTCGGAAAAAGCCTCAGGACCTTACTACAGCGCCTACGCGTTCGCCGGCCGTCAACTCGCGGCGCGCTAGCGTCGCCAACCACCTTGCCAGAATCGCCGAATCGCATCGTCATCCTTCGCCATGGCAGCGGCCGCTGGGATCGAACCCCTGAAGGCCAGGTGGTCACCGTCGATCGCCTGCACACCGCTCTGCGCTCTGGTGAATTGCTGCGCCATGTGCTGCGTTACCGCGACGCGCGCATCAGGACCCACCGGCTGGAGACGATCGGCCGGCCCCTCAAGCTTGCGCTGCTGATGCGGTTGCTCAGCCACGGGCAGTGCGTCGTGGAAGACGAAGCCGGTCACCAGCGGCCCCTGACCCTGCCATTGATGGCGCGCTGGTCATGGCAGTCGATCCGTGAACCGTTCACGAAAGCCGGCCTGCTTGCAGGCAAGGCGCGCGAAGTCGAGGCGTTGATGGCGCGGGCCTCCGGGCGCCGCATCGTTGACGACGGCTGGGAAGCGCCGGCGTTGTATCTGCGCACCGACATGAGTTTTGGTCTGCGTGCGGGCGGTTCCGTCGGCCATACCGCTGGAGTGGTCAACCATCTCGGCGACTTCGGCGCGAAGCCGATCATGCTGACCACGGATCTCGTGCCCACGGTGTCGCCGGAGATCGAAGTACACACCGTGAGGCCGGCCGAGGAGTACTGGGAGTATCCAGAACTGCCGACGCTGGTCATGAACAACCGATTTGCCGAGCAAGCGCAGCGCGCACTTGCCGGGCGGTCGATCAGCTTCGTGTACCAGCGCTACAGCCTGAACAACTTCACGGGTGCGAGGCTGGCAGTCGAGCAGGAGGTCCCGTTCGTGCTCGAGTACAACGGCTCCGAGATCTGGATGAGCCGCAACTGGGGCACACCGCTCGAATACGAGGCGTTGTCGACCCAGATCGAGATGGCAAATTTCGCTGTCGCCGACGTGATCGTTGTCGTCAGTCAGCCAATGGCGGACGAGTTGACGGCGCGAGGCATACCTGCCGCGAAGATCCTCGTGAACCCCAACGGCGTAGAGCCCGATATGTATTCGCCGGCCATCGACGGCAGCGAAGTGCGCCGCCGCCACGATCTCGAGGGCAAGACCGTCATTGGATTCATCGGCACCTTCGGGCCCTGGCATGGCGCGGAAGTGCTGGCGCGCGCGTTCGCTGAGCTGCTTCGTCAGACTCCCGCGTACCGTGAATCGGTGCGGCTGCTGATGATTGGTGACGGCGTCCGCATGCCGGACGTCAAACAGGCGCTCGAGCAAGGCGGGGTGATGGATGCCGCTGTGCTCGCAGGGATTGTTCCGCAGTCCGAGGGACCGGCATACCTTGCGGCGTCCGATATCCTGGCGTCACCGCACGTGCCGAATCCGGATGGGACGCCGTTCTTTGGCTCGCCGACCAAGCTGTTCGAATACATGGCAATGGGCAAGGGCATCGTCGCATCCGATCTCGACCAGGTCGGCGAGATCCTCGAACACGGCCGCGCCGCCCAGATGGTCATTCCGGGCGATGTTGCATCGCTCGTCGATGGCCTGCGCGCGCTGATCGAAGATCCGGTGCGCCGCAAACAGCTCGGTGCGCTGGCGCGGCAGATGGCCGTCGAGCGCCATTCGTGGCATCAACACACTGGCCGCATCATTGATGCACTTCGCTCGCGCGTGAGCGGCGGATGAAGCGGCTGCTCGCCGTTTCGTGGGAGATGCCGCCCCTGACCGGGCCGCGGGCCACGCAGGTCACCCGGACGCTCGTCGCCCTCGCGGCGCTTGGCTGGCGCTCTCGCACCGTGTGCTTCTCGCCTCGCTCCAATCGCTATCAGCAGGATGACGATGTGTCGATCGAGCGGTTGTCAGCCGGGGCAGCCACGCTGATTCCGGTTCGGTCACCTGAAGAGTCCTTCTTTTTCCGAGCGCTATGGCGCGTGGCGCCGCCGCTCAAGCAGTTCCCTGACGAGAAGCGGGTCTGGATGCCGGCAGCGCTTCGCGCGGCAAACGCCGCGCTGGATGCCGAGCCCGCCGACGTGCTGGTGACGTTCGCGCAGCCGTGGACCGATCACCTGGTTGGCCTCGAAC
>DATMJU010000083.1:0-11733 GCA_035553795.1 Vicinamibacterales bacterium | reverse complement strand
CCCGGCGCAGCCTGTGGCGCCTGCCACGTCAGCATGATCGGCAGTCCGGTTTCCGCCTGGATGAAGAGGCGCGCCGCGAAATTCGCCGGACCCTTGACGTCGATCACGTCGGCCTTGCCCTGCGGCGCTTCGGCTTGCGCGACGTAGGCGTAGGTCACCGGAAAGGCCGGCGTGGTGCCGGCGAACATGCCGAGCAGCAACCGCGCAAAGTCCTGCTTCGCCTGCATCATGCGTCCGCGCAGCATCATCTCCATCTGTTGCGGCGGCGCCGGCGGCGCGCCCGGTCGCGGCGGTGGCGGCACAGGGCGCGGGATCAGCACGGGCTGATCGCCAACAAATCCCGCGGTGACCGGGCCCGCATCCTGCGCCGGGAATTCATCCCGCCGCGAATACTTGTCGGGCATTTCAGCCTGGATCTCGAACTCGATGGGAACAAGGTTCTCACCGCGCACCTGTCGCGTGCGGCCGGTGGCGATGAAGGTCTTGACGCCGGCAATCTTCGTCTCGCCGCCCAGCGCCTTGCGCGCCGCGGCAATGACCTCATCGGCCGTGCGGGCCTGCGCAAAACTGCTATCGGCCGCGCCTGCGGCGAGAACCGAAACCAGAACTAATCGGTGGATCCCGAATCGGTGGACATGCATCGGTGGCTTAGACCCCGCAAACCTGAAAACGGTTGTTCCGGGTAGAGACGTATTGTGCAAGTGGGGAGTTCGCGCTCCCCACTTGCGACGGGTCTAGCGTTTCAGCGTCGTGAGCAGGCGCTGGATTTGCGCCTGGGTCAGGCCTCCGGGACCTCCAGTGAGGACCGCTTCTTTCTCGACCGTACTGCGAACAATGGGCGCCCAGATGACCTGCCCATCAAGCAGCAAGGCAATCGGCTTGTTCATCTGCGCGTTCGAGAGCGCCGCCATCTTCTTCGCGCCCTCCGTGGTCAGGAGGATGGCGACGGCCGGATCTCCGCCGGCCAGCTGCCGCGCCTCGGCGCGCTCGATGTCCGCCGATGTGAGACGGATGTCCGGAGCGACCCAGAGCGGGTCGCCACCGGGCGACTTCATCTGTGCCCATCCGGACACGGCCGATGACGCTGCCGCGCGGATCTCGACGGGTGCCTGCCCGTTGAGGATCCCGGCCAGCAGCGTGACGATCACGCCAACAATGACGAGTGCTCGATTCTTTTGCATACACACACTTCTCCCCTTGAAAAAGGTTCCGGGTTACTGGTGCCCGGTGCCAGGTTCAGTTACAGGGAGGCCGGTGGGGGGCGGGGAGCGAGTGGCGGGCCTGCGAGATCGAGATTCGGCGGATCGTGCGAATAGATTGGAACGAGGCCGATCGAAGACGCGGGCGGGAAGAGCGGCTGAACGTCGACGGCGACGAAGAGGCCGGCCCCGAAGGTCTTGTCGGTCTTAAAGGCGGCGCGAACCAGCTGGGTGCCGACGGACGGAGCCGTCAGCGAGACTTCAACACTGTTTCCGGAGACGCGCTGGGTCGTGGCCCACGACACCTGTGGTGTCGCGAAGCTGAGCACGGTGACGAGAACGAGAAGCGCTCGCACGGGCTGCATGTTAACCCTTAACGGTAAACCCCTTCTTTTCCAGCAATGGGCGGACACGGTCGCGCTGTTCGCCCTGCAATTCGACGCCTTCGTCAGTGGTTGCGCCGCCGACCCCGCACGCCTTCTTCAGGTCCGCGCAGAGGTTCTTCAGGAATTCGGTGTTGTTCGGCAACCCGTAGATCACGGTGACCGTCTTGCCGCCGCGCCCCTTCTTCTCCATACGCAGCTTGGCGACCGGGCGTTCGGGCACGGTCTCCCTGCCCGACGTTAGGGTCTTGCTGCACTGGCAATTGGTCAGCGGCCATCCGCACTTCGGGCAGGTACGGCCGCCGTCAGTGGAGTAGACGAGGCGAGAGTTGGACATGGGACTGGGAACTAGGAACTAGGAACCAGCAAGTTCCCAATTCCTAGTTCCTAATTCCTAGTTTGGAATGAACGTAAACCGCGCCATGCCGCTCGCCGTACCCGACCAGGGCCAGGGCGTCGTGCTGCGCGGACGGGCATCGGCACGAACGAGCACGTAGTATTCGCGGTTCGGCTCGAGCAGCCTGGTTTCGAACAGCGCGAGCTTGTCGAAGTTGGTGGCCAGCTGGGCCACCTGCGCGGGATCTTCCACCACAAACGACTGCTCGACCCGGCCGTTGCGGGCCAGGGAGACGGTATGGCGGCGGGTGAGGTTGTCGTAGTCGACGCTGGTAGAAATCACCGAGCTGGCAACCGTGCGATCAACCCACGCCGGAACCTTCATTTTCAGTTCGACGGTATAGGTGAAGACGGTGCGGAGGCCGCTCTGAACCACGGCCTTCATTTCATCCGTGAGGCCGCCATCCAGGGAGAAAGTGACGAGGAGCTGACCGTCGCGCTGCAGCGGGCGGACCTTCAGCGTTTCGCCGGGGACCTGGGCCTGAGCGACGTTGGCAAAGCCGGCAACTACAAAAAGGGCCAGCAAAACAGCACGAGAGTACAGACGAGCTTCGAGCATCCTCACAGGATCAATTCGCAGACTTTAGCACACCGATCGTCATTATTGGCCGATATATGATGGGGCTGCCCCTATAAATCAATGAAATACCGGCTTTTTTGCTTCGCCCTGGCCGCCATTGCTCTCGTGGCTACCGGCTCGCGAGGCTCGGCCCAACAAGAGGAGTTCCCGTTCCAGCTCCTGGACCGGTACCTCAAGCCGCTGATCCAGCAGATCGGCATGCCCGGGTTGTCCGCGGTGATTCTACAGGGGGGCAGGGTCGCCTGGAAGGGCGAGTACGGCTATGCGGACGCCGAGAAGAAGATCCCGCTGACCATCGATACGCCGATGCCCGTGGGCGGCATCACCCAGGCGGTGACCGGCGTGCTGGTCGGTGTTTGCATCGATCGCTACGGTTTCGAAATCGACCAGGACATCCGCAACATCGTCCCCTCCTTTCCCGTCAGCGAGACGCGCATCCGGCAGGTGCTGGCGCACGCGACCGGCGGCCGCTTCCAGTACAACCCGTCCTACTACTCGTCGCTGACGCAGGTGGTGGAGTCGCCGAGGTGCGCGAATCCCTCCTACCGGCAGGCGATGGCCGTCGAGGTGCTCGACCGCCTGGCCATGGTTCGGTCGGTGCCGGGCATGGACATCAACCGGCCGGAAGGCGCCGCGGCGCGCGATCAGTTCAGCGCCGCGGCGTGGAGTCGCTACCAGTCGGTGCTGACCGACCTGGCCGTGCCGTATCGCATCGACGACAAGGGGCGGTCGTCGCGCTCGGACTATTCGTCGTACGGACTGGATGCGTCCTCCGGGCTGGTGTCGACGGCGAGCGACCTGGCCAAGTTCGAGGGCGAGCTCGACAAACGCAACGGCGTGCCCCTCAGCTTCAGCACGCTGGACCAGATGTGGAGCAACACCGTCTTCAATTTCGGCTCGTTCAGCCTCACGACGCCCACCGGGCTGGGCTGGTTCGTCACCAACGAGTCCGGCGCGCGCGTGGTGTGGACCTTCGGCCATATCCCTGACGTGAGTTCGGCGCTGATCGTCAAGCTGCCGTCAAAGCAGTTGACGCTGATCATGCTGGCCAACAGCGGCGGCCTGGCGCAGGGCTACGACCTCGAGAATGCCAACGTCACCTCGTCGCCGTTTGTGAAGATCTTCCTGCGGCTGTTCATCTGAGTTCGTTAGACTCTCCTGCAACCGCATGAACCGGCCCCGAACGCGAATCCTGTGCCTCGTCCTCGCGCTGCTGCTGGCGGCGCCGGGCGTCGCCCGGGCCGACGTCTTCTTCGTGCCGTTCGCCGGAATCAAGTTCGGCGGCTCGACGTCGATCGTCGACCTGGAGCTCGCCGCAAACAAGAAGGCGCTGACGCTGGGGGCGTCGGCAATAAAGCTGACCAACAGCATCATCGGCTACGAGATCGACTTCGGCAGCGTCACCGGCTACTTCGAAAACGGCGACCTGGGATTGATCAAGCCAGGCAGCTATGTGATCGATCTCACCGGCAACGTCCTGCTGTCGCTGCCGCCAGGCGCCACGCGCGGCGGCTTGCGGCCGTACCTCGTCGCCGGCGGCGGGCTGATCCACGCCGAAGCGGAAGATGTGTTCGAAGTGTTTCAGATTCGCCGGACCGTGCCGGCGATCACGCTGGGCGTGGGTGCGGTGGGGCTGCTGACGAACAACGTTGGTGTCCGCTTCGACGTGCGCCACTTGCGCAGCCTGTCGAAGGATGCGTCGTTCGGACTCGTCGGCCGGCGTATCGCGTATTCGCGCTTTACGCTCGGCCTCCTGCTGCGGTTCTAGTTGGCTCGCCCCGCGAATTCGCGGGTTTCGGTGTGCACCTTCACTTTTTCGCCTTCCTTGATGAAGAGCGGCACCTGGATCTCCAAACCGGTTTCGAGCGTCGCCGGCTTGGTCACGCTGCCGCTCGCGGTGTTGCCGCGCACGCCCATCTCAGTGCGCGTGACGGTCAGCTCGACGTGCGGCGGAAACACGATGCCGATCGGCTGGCCGTTGTAGCGGTGAATCTGCACTTCGACGTTGTCGACCAGCAGCCCGCGATCCTCGCCCAGCGTGTCGGCATTAAGGGTCAGCGTTTCGAAGGATTCCTGATCCATGAAGTGGAAGCCGTCGGCATCGCTGTATGAAAACGTCGCCGCCGACATCACGAGGTCGGGCTCGCCGAACTTCTCGCCGGCCTTGAAGGTCTTATCGAACACCGCGCGCGTCAGCAGGTTGCGCATCTTCAGGCGCACCAGCGTCTGGCCGCCACGGGCGGTCGGCTTGGACACCTCGACGTCGAGGCAGTGATACGGCGCGTTCTCGTATTCGAAGTAGGACTTCCGCTTGATCTCGATAGCTTCAATAAGCGCAGGCATCTCTACATCATAAGGGTTCCAAGGGTTCCAAGGGTTCCAAAGGTGGGTTCTGCCGGGTGACAGGGGTGATTGAGAGTGTCGGAACTTTTGTGTGTGAGGCATAACATGAGGAGCCGTTATGCCTGGCAAGCACCGCAAACGACCGAAGGGCCGGCCTTGGAGCCGGTCCCATCTGAGATTCTCGATCATTTCGTTGGGCAGGGCCCGATCACGGCGGAGGAACTCGAGACGACCGTCCGCCGTTTCAAGAAAGCGGTGATCGAGCGTGCGATGGGCGGCGAGCTGACGCATCATCTCGGCTATCCGCCAGGCGGGATGAAGCCGGACGACACCACCAATCATCGCAATGGCACCAGCGAGAAGACCGTCCTGACGGACGGCGGTCCGTTGACGATCGAGGTGCCGCGCGATCGCGAGAGCAGCTTCGAGCCGCGATTGATCGGCAAGCACGAACGCCGCTTCACGGGCTTCGACGACAAGATCATCGCGCTGTATGCCCGCGGTCTGACGGTGCGCGAGATTCAAGCGTTCCTCGCTGAGATGTACGCCACGGAGGTATCGGCCGATTTCATCAGTACGGTCACCGATGCCGTCGCGACCGAGATCTCGGCCTGGCAAACGCGTCCGCTCGAGCGGGTCTATCCGGTGATCTTCTTTGATGCCCTGCGCGTGAAGATCCGGGACGAAGGCACGGTGCGCAACAAGGCGGTCTACCGCGCGCTGGGTGTGCTGCGCGACGGCACGCGCGAGATTCTCGGGTTGTGGATCGAACAGACCGAAGGCGCAAAATTCTGGATGAAGGTGTTTAGCGATCTGAAGTCGCGCGGGTGCCAGGACAGTCTGATTGCCGTCACCGATGGCCTCAAGGGGATGAGCGAGGCGCTGGCCGCGGTGTACCCGGCCACCACGCTGCAAACCTGCATCGTGCATCTGCTGCGGAACAGTCTGGAATATGCGAACTGGAAGGAGCGCAAGCCGCTGGCCACGGCGCTCCGTGCCATTTACACCGCACCTGGCGCTGACGCCGCAATGACCGCCCTCGACGAGTTTGAGCGCGGCCCATGGGGCACCCGCTTTCCGACGGTGGTCGCCAGCTGGAGCGGCGTGCCTGGCCGCACGTGATTCCCTTCTTTGCGTTTCCGCCTGAGATTCGTCGCGTGATCTACACGACGAACGCGCTCGAGAGCCTCAATGCGCGCATCCGCAAGATAATCAAGACGCGCGGCCACTTTCCGAACGACGACGCCGCGACGAAACTGATCTGGCTGGCCTTGCGCAACATCAGTGCGGCCTGGTCCCGCTCGTCGCCGGCGTGGCGGCCGGCCATGAACCCATTCGCGATCCTGTACGGCGATCGCTTCATTCAGCCGACGATCTAACATGCGCTACAGTGGGGTGGCGGGGCGACCGGCACAAGACGCCGGTCGCCCCGCTGTAGAAATCAAACCGGCCTCACACACAAAAGTCCGGACACTCCCGGGTGATTGGACCGCAAGCACTAGAGGGTAACCCCAGAACAAAACCCTTGGAACTTCTGGAACCATTTGGAACCATTGGAACCATGAGCCGAGTCAGCATTCGTTACTGCGAGGCCTGAAACTACTTGCCGCGCGCCTCCCGTGTGGCGGCGCTCATCAAGGAATCCCTCGGGGCTGACAGCCAGCTCGAGCCCGGCGGCCGCGGTGAATTCACCGTCTGGGTCGACGGGAAGAAGGTGGCCGAAAAGAGCCGCAGCGGTTTTCCCGCCGACAGCAGCCTGATCCAGGCCGTCAAGACCGCAATGGAATAGCCGTTGCTTAGGAAGCGGTCATGGCTTCCAAGCACCCTGGCTCCGTCTGGGCCGCTACCGTCAAGCTGCCGTCCTACGCACCGCTCACCACCAGCGTCTCGGCCGATGTGTGCGTGATTGGCGCCGGCATTTCCGGCCTCTCTACGGCATACCTCCTCGCCAGGGCCGGCAAGCGCGTGGTCGTGCTCGACGATGGGGCGATCGGGGGCGGGATGACGGGAGTGACCACGGCGCACCTTGTGAATGCTCTGGACGATCGATTCTTCGAGCTCGAGCGTTTGCACGGCGAGCGCGGCGCACGACTCGCGGCGGAAAGTCACTCCGCTGCCATCGACCAGGTGGAGCAGATCGTCGCGCGCGAAGGCATCGCCTGCGATTTCGCGCGGGTTGACGGCTATCTCGCCCTGGCGCCGGAACACGATGCGTCGCTGCTCGATCGCGAGCTGGAAGCCCTGCACCGCGCGGGTCTCACCGGCGTGACGAAGGTGGCTCGCGCGCCTTTCGCGTTTGATTCGGGCCCGTGCCTCCACTTTCCACGCCAGGCGCAGTTTCATCCGCTGAAATACCTGGCGGGACTCGCCGAGGCGATCGAGCGCGCCGGCGGCCAGATCTATTGCGGGACGCACGCGACGAACATCGATGGCGGCAAGGCCGCAAAGGTCGCCACCGGGCACGGTGCGACCGTGATGGCCGGTGCGATCGTGGTGGCCACCAATACCCCGGTCAACGACCTGGTAGTCGTGCACACGAAGCAGGCGCCGTACATGACGTACGTGGTTGGCGCGCTCGTGCCGAAGGGCGCACTCCCGGCGGCGCTGTTCTGGGATACCGGCGACCCGTACCACTACGTTCGCATTCACGAAGGCATCGACGCGGCACACGATCTACTGATCGTCGGCGGGGAAGATCACAAGAGCGGGCAGGCCGAAGACATCGCGGACCGACATGCGCGGCTCGAAGCCTGGTCGCGACAGCGATACCCGTCAATGGGCGAGGTGGCGTATCGATGGGGCGGTCAGGTGATGGAGCCGCACGACGGGCTGGCGTTCATTGGCCGCAACCCGCTCGATCACGACAACGTCTACACGGTGACCGGTGACTCAGGCAACGGGATGACGCACGGCACCATCGGCGGCATGCTGATCACCGACCTGATCCTGGGCCGGGAGAATCCGTGGCGCGCGCTCTACGATCCGGGCCGCGTCACGCTGCGCGCAACGGGCACGTTCACGCGCGAAGCCGTGAACATGGCCGCGCAGTACGCCGACTGGGTCACGCCGGGTGACGTGGCCGATGTCGATCAAATTGCGAAGGACACGGGTGCGGTGATTCGGCGCGGCGCGCTGAAGGTTGCCGTCTATCGCGATCCTACCGGCGCCGTGCACGAGTGCTCCGCGATCTGCCCGCACCTCGGTTGCATCGTGGCGTGGAATCCGGCCGAAAAGACGTGGGATTGCCCATGCCACGGCTCGCGTTTCGACAAGTTCGGCGAGGTGATCAACGGCCCTGCCAACGCCGGTTTGCCAAAGGTGACGTAACTGTCCTGTCGAATTCCGGAGCCTCTACGCACGAGCTGCGATATCGTGGAGTTGCTCCCCAGAGTTAAGGTCTATGAACAGTGCAGCAGGCGCGCCCGGCAAGCCCGTTGTGCTCGTGGTTGACGATCACGATGACACGCGGCAGATGAGCCTGATCGTCCTTCGCAGCCAGGGATTTCATCCCGTCGTGGCTGAAAGCGGCGACTCGGCCTTCGTGCGCGCGTGTGAATCTCAGCCCGACGTGATCGTCACCGACCTCGCCATGCCGGATGGCAATGGATGGGAGCTGGTGCAGCGACTGTCGACGGACGCGCGTACCAGCGCGATTCCCGTGGTGATGTTGACGGCGTGCGCGACGGAGGCCGTGCGGCAGCGCGCGAAGGAAGAGGGTGTCGATGCGTTCTTCTTCAAGCCCTGTGCGCCGGACGTGCTGGCGGACGCGCTGCGGCGCCTGATCGACGCGCGCGTGAAGTCTTCGCCGGTATAACCACGGCTTCGCCGGATTCGACCAGTTCCTCGACGCGCTCCTCGCGCTTCACTTCGAGTTCTTCGGCCTTGATCTCGACGCGTTCGCGCTTGATGTCGAGCCGCAGGCGGCCGAACAGGCTCATGTAGATATTCGCGATCCAGACGAGCGAGAACCACGCGAGGATGGCGCCGCGCCAGTCCGGCAGCAGCAATCGAAACCCGGTTCCGAGCACCACCGCGCCGGCTACGTAGTGGCTGAAACAGTACTCACACGTGAACAGATAGAAGAACTTCCGCTGATACAGCCGCGTGCACGACTGGCTCTTGCGGACGCACCATTGGTGCAGTTCCTTGAACACTTCCTCGTGAGTCACCGTCCACGCCACGCACGCAACCGGTGCAGCGAGCACGAACAGCCAGAGCATCTGGAGCCGCTCGGTCATGCCGATTCCAATCGGAGGATGGAAGATCGGCAGCCCTAGGCGGCGGCCGGAATCTTCAACACCTGGCCCGGCTTGATCTTGTCGGGATCGGAGAGCTGATCCTTGTTGGCTTCGAAGATCTTCATGTAGGCGTTGGCGTCACCGAGGTGCTGCTTGGCGATCTTGCTCAGCGTGTCTCCCGACTGGACCGTGTAGGTCACTTCCTTGGGGGCGTTGGGATCAATCGTCACCTCGCCGACAAGATCGTTGCGCCAGTCAGGGACGGTCTTGATCGCATCCCAGATCTTGTTCACCTCAGCCTGGTTCTTCACCGTGCCCTTGAAGTAGAGCTTGCCGTCACGTTCTTCGGCCGCGCCCTGCATGCGCAGTTCCTTGGCAGTCTGAATGGCATGTTTGTACTTATCGCGCAAGTTCATGTGTGATGTGCCTCCGCCCCAGCCGCTGCAAGATACGTGCTGACAGGCCCGCGGTTTGCACTCCCGTCTGCAAGGCGGTGTGTATGCATCTTCGGGTTATGGCCGTGGTGGCCGCAGTGCTGATCTTCGGCAACGCGTTACCGTCATCTGCGCAGTACTTTGGCCGCAACAAGGTCCAGTACGAGCGCTTCGACTTCAAGGTGCTCACCACTGAGCACTTCGACATTTACTACTACCCCGAGGAAGAGGCGGCGGTGCGGCTGGCGGCGCAGATGGCCGAACGCTGGCACGCGCGTCTCACCAAGGTGCTGGCGCATGAGCTGCGCGGCCGGCAGCCGCTGATCCTCTACGCGGCGCATCCGCACTTTCAGCAGACGAACATCATCGGGGAGGTCGGCGAGGGCACCGGCGGTGTGACCGAAGGTAACCGTCGCCGGGTCATCCTGCCGTTCGCGGGCGGACTTGCGGAAACCGATCACGTGCTCGGGCACGAGCTGGTGCATGCCTTCCAGTACGACATGGCATCAAGCGGGCGATCCGGGATGGGACTGCAGGCGTTGCCGCTGTGGTTCATCGAGGGCATGGCGGAGTACCTCTCGCTCGGCGCGATCGACTCGAACACCGCGATGTGGGTGCGTGAAGCGTCGGCCCGCAATGCGATGCCGTCGATCGACAAGCTCGACGACCCCGACTTCTTCCCGTATCGCTACGGCCACGCCTTCTGGGCCTATGTCGCGGGCCGCTGGGGCGACCGGGTCGTTGGCGATCTGCTGCGCGGCGCGACCGACGGCGACTTCAAGGCGGCGATCGAAGCCATCCTCGGTGTCACGCACGAGCAGCTGACCGAGGAGTGGCACGCGGCGACCAGGCGATCGTTCGCGGCGGTCTACGAGACGGCACGGCCCGCCAACACGTTCGGCCGCGCGTTGATATCTCGGGAGCAGGGCGGCGGCGACCTGAACGTGACACCGGCGGTGAGCCCGGATGGTAAGCGCGTCGTGTTCCTGTCGGAACGTTCGCTGTTCTCGATCGACATGTATGTTGCCGACGTCGCGACTGGCCGCATCGGACGCAAGCTGGTCGAGACCACGACCGATCCGCACTTCGACAGCCTGCAGTTTCTCGCCTCAGCAGGAGACTGGGCGCCTGACAACCGCCGCTTCGTCTTCGCGGCGCTCAGCGGCGGGCAGCCGGTGCTGACGATCATCGATGTCGACACGGGCAACAGGCAAGGCGAGTTCGAATTCAAGGAGCTGGGGGAGATCTATAACCCGGCATGGTCGCCTGATGGCCAGAGGATCGCGTTCTCCGCATTGTCCGGAGGCGTGCTGGACCTGTTCGTCTACCACCTGGATAGCAAGCGCCTCGACCGGCTGACCAACGATCCGTTCGCCGATCTCGACCCGGAGTGGTCGCCCGACGGGAGGCAGCTCGTGTGGGTGACCGATCGCTTCTCGTCCAACCTCGACACGCTCTCGTTCGGCAACTATCGCCTTGCCGCAATGAGCCCGGGCGGCCAGCCGCGCGAGTTCGCGGGCTTTGCCAGCGGCCGTAACTCGAATCCGGAATTCGCCGCGGACGGCTCGTTGTTCTTCATCGCCACGCCAGACGGCGTGCCCAACGTGTATCGCCTGCAGAATCCGGAGCGCGGCGGCACCCCATCGCGCGTCACGAACATCGTCTCCGGCGTTGCCGGCATCACGCCGCTGACGCCGGCGTTATCCGCGGCGTCGCAGGCCAATACCTTCGTCTTCACGGTGTTCGAAAACGACGACTACAACCTGTATGCGGGGGACGCGTCGAAGCCGTCGACGGTCGGCGCGCTTGCCACCAACCTCGGCGACAACGCGGTGTTGCCGCCGGCCAATCGTCGCGCCGATACGGTTTCGCAGCTGCTGGAGAGCGCGGCTGCGGGATTGCCCCCGGCGCAGACGTACGAGAGCGAAGACTATCGCGCGAAGCTGCAGCTCGAGGCCATCAGCCAGCCCAGCGTCGGTATTGGCGTCGATCGCTTCGGGACGTACGCCGCCGGCGGCGTGTCGTTCATGTTCAGCGATCTGCTGAGCGATCACATGCTGGGCGCGACGGTGCAGTCGACCAGCCGCATCCAGGAGACCGGCGCGCAGGCGGTCTACCTCAATCGCAAGAACCGCTGGAGCTGGGGTGCCGTGGTTGAAC
>DATMJU010000082.1:0-14588 GCA_035553795.1 Vicinamibacterales bacterium | reverse complement strand
CACGTTCGTGCCGCCGCCCGCGCCCGGCCGTCGCGCCCACGACATCGACTTCGAGATCCACGGCAACGAGATGCAGTTCGTCGAGGTCGCGCTCGATCCGGGTGAAGGCGCCATCGCTGAAGCCGGGTCGATGATGTACATGACCCAGGGCATCAACATGGAGACCATTTTCGGCGACGGCAGCCAGCAGCGCTCCGGTGGAGTGATGGATGCGCTGCTCGGGGCCGGCAAGCGTCTGCTCACCGGCGAGAGTCTGTTCATGACCGTCTTCACCGCCGGCGCCGGAGGCGCCGGCAAGCAAAAGGTGGCGTTTGGCGCGCCGTACCCCGGCAAGATCATCCCGATGGATCTGCGCGCGCTCGGCGGCCACCTCGTCTGCCAGAAGGACTCGTTCCTCTGCGCGGCACGCGGCGTTTCCGTGGGCATCGCGTTCCAGAAGAAGCTGGGCGTCGGCCTGTTCGGCGGCGAAGGCTTCATCATGCAGAAGCTCGAAGGCGACGGCCTGTGCTTCGTGCACGCCGGCGGCACGATTCACCACTTCGATCTCGCTCCTGGCGAAACGATGCGCGTCGACACGGGCTGCCTGGTCGCGCTGCAGCCGAGCGTGAACTACGACATCCAGTTCGTTGGCGGGATCAAGACGGCGCTGTTCGGCGGCGAAGGCATCTTCTTCGCGACGCTGCAGGGCCCCGGCCGCGTGTGGCTGCAGTCCCTGCCGCTGAGCCGCATGGCCGATCGCATCTACGCCGCGGCGCCGCAAAGCAAGGGCCGGCGCCAGGAAGAAGGCTCGATCCTCGATCGCGTCGGCGGTCTCGGGGACCTGATCGACGGCCGCTGACGGATCGATTACCACGGTCGCAGATGCGCAGAAGGTTGTGGAAGCAGTCTGCGCATCTGCGGCTACGTAGCTCGGCAATAGCGTGTGCCTATACGTCGGCAGCGCGCCTATAGCGATCAGCAGGCTTCTGTCTGTCTTTCCCGGCCTTGACCGGATACACTGTTCGGTAGTCCTCCCCGGCTCCACCACCCTGCATTATTTTGACTTCAGACGGCGTCGTCGCGATTCGTGTGTTGCTCGTCGAAGACGACGAAGATTGGGCCGAGCTGATCAGGCACATGGTGCGCGACGCACCATTTCCCTGCGAATTCATCGCCGTCTCCAACGCTGACACTGCGTTGGCGCAGTTGTCCGATGCTGACTGGGACGTGGCCCTCCTTGATTACCGACTCGGCCCGTCGACCGCTATCGAGTTGATGCGAGCGCCAGGGTTCGTGCGCGCCGGTGTGCCCGCGATCGTCTTGACCAACGACGAGCGCCCCTATGCCGAAGCGTTAGCGGCCGGTGCCGTCGACTACCTGGTGAAAAGCGAGTTGACGGCGGTGCTGCTGCATCGCGCCATCCGCTACGCCGTTGAGCGGCAGCGGATTGCCGATGATCGCCGGCGTGTCGAGGTGCAGCAGGCCCACCTCGCCTCCATCGTCGAATTCTCGGACGATGCCATCTTCAGCCGAACGCTCGACGGTCACATTCTCACGTGGAACGCCGGGGCGGAAAGGCTTTACGGCTACAGTACAGTCGAAGCAATCGGCCAGCACGTCCGCATGCTCATTGCCGATGAAGTGCACCACCGCCTGCCCGCGATTTTCGACACCATCAGGGCGGGGGGAAGCGTGCGGCAATGGGAGACGCTGTCGCGAGACAAGAATGGCCGGTCGTTTCCAGTCGTCCTGACGATCTCGCCGACCCGAGACCTCGAAGGCCGCGTCAACGGCGCGGCGACGGTCGCTCGCGATATCACCGAGCAAAAGCGGTTTCAGACCGCGCTAGCGGAAAGCGAGGCCGAACTCAGTCACATCTTCAACTTATCGCCCGACATGTTGTGTACCGCCAACGCCCAGGGGTACCTGACGCGCACGAATGCGACATGGCAGCGGGTACTTGGTTACCCGGAAGTGGAGCTTCTTAGCACGCCGTTCCTTGCGTTCGTACATCCCGATGACCAGCAGGCCACGCTCGCTGAGTTGGAGCGTCTCGCTCGGGGGGAGGTTACGTTCGGCTTCACCAACCGCTATCGCACGGTTGACGGCCACTATCGCTGGATTGAATGGCACGCGCAGGCCGACACCAGCGCGGGAGTCATCTACGCTGTCGCGCGCGACCAGACCGAACGCAGGTTGCTGGAGCAACAGCTACGTCAGGCGCAGAAAATGGACGCTATCGGGCAGCTGGCTGGCGGCGTGGCTCACGACTTCAACAACATCCTGACTGCCATTCACGGCTTCACCGAGTTCGCGCTCGAACGCGTGGCAGCCGGTGATCCCGTCGAGCGTGATCTGCGCGAGGTGGTGAAGGCGTGCGACCGCGCGAGCACGCTGACCCGCCAGCTGCTGGCCTTCAGCCGCAAACAGATGCTTGCCGCCGAGGTGCTCGACCTCGGCGTCGTCGTCAATCGAATGACGGCAATGCTCGCCAGAATCATCGGTGAGGACATCGCGCTCAGCATTCGAAGTGCGCCAGGCCTTGGCGTCATCCATGCCGACCGTGGGCAAATCGAGCAGGTCCTCCTGAACCTGGCGGTCAACGCGCGCGATGCCATGCCGTCTGGTGGAAAGCTCGCGATTGAGGTCGCGAATGTCGAGCTCGATGACATGTTCATCTCCCGGCATCCCGGGTCGGCCGCGGGCCCGCACGTCGCGCTCGCGGTGAGCGACACTGGGTGCGGCATGACCGAAGAAGTCAAATCGAGGATGTTCGAACCCTTCTTCACGACCAAGGAGGCCGGGAAGGGCAGTGGCCTCGGCCTGTCGACCGTGTACGGCATCATCAAGCAGAGCGGCGGATCAATCTGGGTTTACAGCGAGGTCGGCGTCGGCAGCTCGATCAAGATCTATCTGCCGCGCACAGACGCCGTCACGACGGCGGCTGCGAGTCCCCAGTCAACATCTGAGGCGCTCGATGGGACCGAGACGATCCTGGTCGTGGAAGATCAGGCCGAAGTTCGTCAGGTCGCCGAGAGCGCTCTCCGCCGCCGCGGCTACACCGTGTTGTCGGCCTGTGGCGCCACGGACGCCGAGGCGCGCATCGATGCGCATCCGGGGGTCGTGCACCTGCTGCTCACCGATGTCGTGATGCCTGAGTCGAGCGGGCGCGATCTGGCCGAGCGACTTTGTCGCCGCCATCCGCATTTGCGCGTTCTGTACATGTCCGGGTACACGGACGATGCGGTGGTACGCCGTGGCGTGCTGTCACGGGAGATGGCGTTTCTGGAGAAGCCTTTCACGGCAAAGGGGCTGCTCCGGGCCGTGCGCGGCGTCCTCGACGGTCGCTGACAGGTTCGGAGAAGCGGGCGATCCCCCGCTGACATACTTCCTATCCCTCTATGGCGGTTAGATAGAATAGCCGAGCTAGATGGCCCTCGTACCCGGCTCGCGCATCGGCGCCTACGAAGTGCTCTCGCTCATCGGCGAGGGCGGGATGGGCGAGGTATATCGGGCGCGCGATCTCACCCTCGATCGCGACGTGGCCATCAAGCGCCTGCCCGATGCGCTCGCGAATGATCCCGAACGGCTGGCGCGATTCGAGCGGGAAGCCAGGACCCTCGCGTCACTCAATCATCCCAACGTCGCCCAAATCTACGCTGTTGAATCCGGCTCGATCGTCATGGAACTCGTGCCGGGGAAGACGTTGTCTGGTCCGCTCCCGCTCGAGACCGCCCTCGACTACGCTGCCCAAATCGCGTCGGCGCTCGATGCGGCGCACGAACGTGGCATCGTCCATCGCGACCTGAAGCCTGGCAATGTGGTCGTTACGCCAGAGGGTGTGGTGAAGGTGCTCGACTTCGGCCTGGCTGCGCGCGAAACCCACGCGGCCGATCAGGATCCCAGCCGCTCCCCGACGATCACCGCGATGTCCCAGCAGGGCATGATCATCGGGACCGCCGCGTACATGGCGCCGGAGCAGGCTGCCGGAAAGCCCGTCGACAAGCGCGCGGACATCTTCGCCTTCGGCGTCGTGCTTTGGGAGTTGTTGACCGGCGCGAGGATGTTCGACGGCGAGACCACATCGCATGTGCTCGCCGCAGTGCTGACCAAGGAGCCCGACCTCGGCGTCGTTCCGCCTCGCGTGCGCTACCTGTTGGCGCGCTGTCTCGAAAAGGATCCCAAGAAGCGGTTGCGTGATATCGGCGATGCCATGAGCCTGGTCACGCAGGATGCCGTGGCCGCGACGTCTGCGCCCCCGTTGCCGCTGCGCGTGTTGACCGCCGGGGGATGGGTCGCCGCCGTGGCCATCGCCGCCGTCGCCCTGATGGCATGGCCGCGGTCGACGACGCCCGTCGACTCGGCGGCCCCGATTGTGCGTTACTCGATTCCGCGCACGCTCGATCTCTACAACCAGAACTCGACGGCCTTTTCAGTGTCGCCTGACGGATCGCAGCTCGCGTACCACAACGAGACGGCTGACGGTCAGTACAGCCTCTATGTGAGGAACATGGCCACCGGCGACACTCGCGAGCTGTCTGCCGCGCTCCGTACCTTCGGCCCGCGGAGCGATTCGATCGTCTGGTCGCCCGATGGCCGCCGCATGGTGCGTGGCATGCAGCTTGCCGCCCAGCTGATTGATCTCGAGTCGGGTGCCGCGCGGACATTGTGCGACTGCAGGTTTACCGGCGGCGCCTGGGCTGCCGGAGACGACGTGCTGCTTGGTGGACAGGGCGCCGGTCAGGGCATCATTCGCATCAAAGTCAATGATCCAAACCCGGTGAAATTGACCAGCCCCGATGCGGCTCTGGGAGAACAGGATCGGTGGCCCGTGCTGCTGCCGGATGGCCGGCGTTTCCTGTTCAGCCGCCGATCCAATGACGGGGAGGTCGCGTACGTCGGCTCGCTCGACGGGACCGAACCCAGACGCATCGGCGACGGTTCGCCTCGCGTGATCGTGCCCGCAGCCGGAAGGGGCGGAGCTTATTTGATCGGCATCGACGAGACCGGCGCCACGGCCCGCGCATTTGATCTCGAGACGCTCACCGTCAGCGGCCCGCCGATTACCTTGCTGGCCGGTGCGGTCGCCGTATCGGGCGGCACGAACGGAATCCTCGTGCTGAGCGAACCGGGCGCCCGTCAGCGCAGCGTGCCGACCTGGTACGATCGCAAAGGGCAATCCCTTGGCCAGGCCACGACGCCTGGGTACATCGAGGCGGTAGCGCTTTCGGATGACGGGCGCTTCATCGCGACGGCCGAGTCGCCTGACGGCCGATCAGTGGGGACGCATGACCTCTGGATTCACGACACGGCGAAGAGCGTCAAGACGAGGTTGACCTTCAGTCCCGATAACGACAGCACGGCCGAATGGACGCCGGATGGGCGGCGCATCATCTACACCTCGCGGCCGAAAGGCGACGCCTTGCTGTTCCAGAAGAACGCGGACGGCACCGGCAGCGAGAGCCTGGTGTTCGACGACGACCGCAGCGAGACGTATGCGAATGACGTGTCGCCCGATGGACGATGGTTGTTGTACGCCTCGCGGCGCGAAGGCAACGTCACCGACCTGTTCGTGCGGCCGATCGTCAACGGCGTGGCCGGCAAGCCGGCGTTGTATCTCGGCGGGCCGCGGCGCCAGCAGCAGGGGGAGTTTTCGCCCGACGGCCGCTACGTCGCGTACGGCGACGACCGGACCGGCACGTTCGACATCTACGTGCAGCCGTTTCCGGACGCATCGACCGGGAAATGGATGGTCTCGAGCGGCGGCGGCACCGAGCCTCGCTGGAGCCGTGACGGCAAGGAACTCTTCTACCTCGCCGGCCAGGCGCTGATGTCGGTCCCGGTCACGTTGTCGCCGACGTTCTCATTCGGGCCGGCCGTCAAACTCTTCGATACGCCGGTGCAAGCGGGCTACACCAACGAAAGCGACATCTGGCAGGTGGCTCCGGACGGGAAGCGCTTCCTGATGCTGCCGGCCGATGACGGCCAATCTGGACCCGAACTGCGCGTGATCGTCAACTGGCAGGCGTTGCTGAAGCAGTGAAGCCTGACGGCTTCTTGATCAAAGACATCCTGCAGTCTCCCTTACCTCTATTGCTCCTGTGAACTAGAATCCGGCGCATGAAGCGAAGCCGCCGAGATTTCATCAACATTTCTGGGGCCGCCGTCGCCGGCATCGCCGGCGCTGCGTCGATCGATCCCGCTGTGGCGGCGCAACAAGCGCCGGCCATCATCACGAGCGGCGGCAAGTCGCCCGATCTCATCGTCACCAACGCGACGGTCTACACGATGGACACCCGCGCGCCGCGCGCGGAGGCGTTTGCCGTGACGAACGGGCGATTCACGGCGGTCGGATCGACCAGCGACATCCGCAACCTTGCGGGCAAGGGCACGCAGGTCTTCGACGCGAAGGGCATGACCGTGGTCCCCGGCTTCATCGACTGCCACACGCATGCCGTTGGTGAGACGTTGCTGAACGAGGTGCTGGTCGGCAATCCGTTCGAGGTCGAGTTCGTCAGCATCCGCAGCATCATCGGCAAGCTGCGCGAACGCGCGCAGAAGACGCCGCCGGGGCAGTGGGTCGAGGGCCACTTCTTCGACGACACCAAGGTCAGCGACAAGCGCGCGCTGACCATCCGCGATCTCGACGAGGTGTCATCCGAGCACCCGGTGGTGGTGCGTCACCGCGGCGGCCACACTTACTTCTACAACAGCAAGGCCTTCCAGCTTGCCGGCATCACGAAGCACACGCCCGATCCGATGGGTGGCACCTTCGACAAGGACGCCAACGGCGAGCTGACCGGCCGCGTCACCGACCTTGCGTCGGCGCCGTTCAACAAGGTTGGCACGCGTCCGGTCTACACGCCGGCGCAGCAGGAGCAGCGGTCGCGCGACGGTATCGCGCACATCTCGAAGCAGTTCGCGCGCTATGGCCTCACCAGCGTCCATCACCAGGGCGGCGACTTGCGCGCGATCCAGGACGTGCGGGCTCGCGGCGACCTGCGGCATCGTGTCAGCTACGAGGCTGGCGGCCGTGTGCTCGACGCCATGATCTCGGCCGGCATCCATACCGGCCTCGGCGATGAATGGATCAAGTTCGGCGCCACCTCTGAATACACGGTCGATGGCTCGTTCTCCGAGCGGACCCTCGCGCGCTCAACGCCGTTTCCAGGCGTCACGCCGGAATACAAAGGCAACGTCACCCAGACCCAGGACAGCCTGAACGAATGGGTCGAACGCGTGCACCGCGCCGGCATCCAGGTGAACTGCCACGCCAATGGCGACGTGGCGATCGATATGTACCTCACCGCAATGGAGCGCGCGCTCAAGCTGCTGCCGCGCGCCAACGCGCGGCCGAAGATCACGCACTGCACCATGGTCACGCCGTCACTGATCGCGCGCATCAAGGCGATCGGCGCGGTGCCGGCGCTGTTCACCACCTACGCGTACTACAACTCGGACAAGTTCGTGTATTACGGCGAAGAGTTCATGAAGAACGCGATGGCGTTCCGCTCGTTGCTCGACGCCGGCATTCCCGCGTGCGCGGGGTCGGACTTCTATCCGGGACCGTTTGCGCCGCTGATGGGCATCCAGGGCTTGGTGACGCGCAGGGGTTGGGACGGCAAGGAGTGGGGCGTCAACCAGCGCATCAGCGTTGACCAGGCGATCGCGGTGAACAGCTTCAACGGCGCGTGGGCGTCGGGTGAGGAATCGATCAAGGGCTCCATCGCTGCCGGCAAGCTCGCCGACTACGTCGTGCTCGCTGACGACCCGCACACCGTTGATGCCGAAAAGATCAAGGACATCCAGATCGTCCGTACCGTGGTCGGCGGCACGGTCTCGTATCAGCCGTAGCTACGCGAACGTGCCTTCCTTGGGACCGCGCGCGGGCTTGGCGATCTGCCGGATCGCGCCGAAGTGGTAGGCGAGGTGGACGACGCTCGCCATCATGCCGATCTGTTCCACGTCGGTCACTTCTCGCGGCGTCTTCAGGACGTCGGCCCAGCGCCGCGCCTCGTCCTGGAGACCCTTGCGGATCTCGGCCCACTCAGCGTCGTTCACGCCTGAGAGCTTCCACGCCTCGTCCCATTTCGCGTTGGCGAAGGGGTTGCCGCCCCTGGCCGCCCACTCGTTCATCAGGGACAGGCCGTAGCGCACGTGCTGCGCATGCGCGGCTGGTCACGCCGTCGGCGAGCTCGGAAAACAGGTGTGAAAGCCTGCGCGCGCTCTCGTCAGTCTTCATCCCCTGATCCTACCAACTGGGGTACGATTGGTAGCTCATGCAGCCCATTTTCCAGACCCCGAAATCTGTGCTGTCTGCGGCCCTGGTCGTGTTGCTGTCCGTGCCGTCGATGGCCCAGGTGGTGCGAACCGCCGATCCCGAGAAGCGCGGCCTGAGCCGCTCGGAGTTCCCGCGCACGATCAAGATCGCTGACAACGTCTACGGCTACGAGGACTTTCACTCGGCCGGCATGACGACCGTGAGCATGTTCGTGGTCGGCAACGACGGCGTGCTGCTCGCCGACGGGCAGGGCAGCCCGGCCGCCACGCAGAAGCTGCTCGACGCCATTGCCAAGGTCACCCCGAAACCACTCAAGTGGTACGTGGTCGCGTCCGACCACGGCGATCACACCGCCGGCAATTCGGTGTTGCCGAAAGACATCACCTACATCGTGTCGCCGTTCTCGCGACAGCAGTTGAAGATGACCGCGCCGGCCATGGCTGGCGACCGCCAGGTGATCGACATCGGCGGCATGGAAGTGCAGGCGCTGAATCTCGGACGCGCGCACACCGGCGGCGACCTCGTCGTCTATCTGCCGAAGCAGAAGATCCTGTTCATGAGCGAGGTGTATTTGAATCGCGTGTTCCCGGCCATGCGTTCGGCGTATCCCAGCGAATGGAACGCGGTCCTGAGCTGGGCGCTGCAGATGGACGTGGCGCACTACATTCCGGGCCACGGGTTCATTGAAGACCCGAAGGTCGCGCGCGAGGAGCTGGTCGAATACCAGCGCGCGCTGCGCGCCGTCATTGCCGAGGTGACGCGGCTCCACAAGGCCGGCGTGCCGGTTGAAGAAGCCGTCAAGCAGGCGAACTGGGGACCCTACGCCGACTGGTACATCGCCGCGCAGCAGGGCCCGATCGCGGTGCGCAAGATCTACGACGAGCTCGACGGAAAGTTGAAGTAATGGCCGAACAGTCCTTTCAGAATCACGCGCATCGCCCCGTTCACACAGCGGTGGTGGGATTGCTGGCGTTCATCGCGCTGGTGCTGTGGCTGCTGCCGCGGTTCGGCTACAACACCGGCGACTGGGCGATGTTGATGGTGATCCTCGCGGTGTTCGAGCTGGGCTGGATCAGCCGCGCCTACATCGTGAAGCTGCAGGACCGCATCATCATGCTCGAAGTGAAGGTGCGTGCCGCGGAGCTGCTGACCGCCGGCGCGGATGCGCAACTGGCGAAGCTGTCGGTGAAGCAGATCACCGCGCTGCGCTTCGCAGGTGACGATGAATTTGGCGCGTTGCTCGAACGGGCCGCGCGAGAGAAGTTGTCCCCCAACGACATCAAGGCGGCAGTCAAGAACTGGCGCCCTGACTTACACCGCACCTAGAGGAAGCCCGTTCAGTGACCCCGGAAGAGCAACAGGAAGTCCGCCGCCTGATCGACGCGCACGAACACACCTTGCAGGTCTGCCGTGCCTGCGCCGAGACCACTCGCGACCTCGCGTGGGAGGTCAAGCGCGGCAGCGTGCCGTCTTCGGAATCGCTGGCGGCCACCCTGGCGGAAGTCGAGCGGGTGCTCAGCGACATCGGCCAGGTCGAAATCGCCATCGCTGAAATGAAGGCGTCGCTCTGGTGAACACCACGCCCACGCAGGAACACCTCGCCGAACTGGTCAACTTCAGCGTCGACGCTGTGGTGCTGGTTGATGTCGACGGCACGGTGCAGTGGGCCAATCCTGCCACGCGCGATGTGCTCGGCTACGATCCGGCCGATCTCGTTGGCGTCAAGGTTCGTGACCTCGTCGAGCCCGCCGATCGTGATGCGTGGCGCGAGCTGGTCGAGCAGTTGTTCGACGACCCGGCCACGCCGCGCCACGGCACGTTCCGCTGCCGGCACAAGGACGGCAGCATTGGCTGGACCGAGGGCGTGGCGAGGAATCTGCTCCAGGAACCGCGCATTGGCGCCATCGTGGTGCACTACCGCGACGTCACCGCGCGGAAGGCGACCGAGGAACAGCTCAAGACGACCGAGGATCGATACGGACACCTGTTCGAGGCGGCCGCCGACATCATCTTCGAGGCGGATGCCGAGGGCTACTTCCGGTTTGTGAATCCGCAGACGCTGAAGATGTTCGGCTTCGCGCCGGACGAGGTGATCGGCCGCCGCTTCACCGAGTTCATCCGCGCCGACTACCGCCCGCAGATCCTGCAGCACTATTACCAGCAGACCACCGGGGGACGCCTCAACTCGTATATCGAGTTTCCGGCGATCACGAAAGACGGATCCGAGGTGTGGCTCGGCCAGAACGCGTGGGTCATGACCGACGGCCTGGGCCGCCTCGTCGGCATGCAGGCGGTGGCGCGCGATATTACCGAACGCCGCAAGGCCGAAGAATCCTTACGCACCGCGGAAGCCAAGTATCGCGGACTGGTCGAGCAGTCCCTGATGGGCGTCTACATCTCACAGAACGGCCGGATCATGTACGCCAATCCCAAGGCGGCGGAGATCATCGGCTACGCGCAGCAGGAACTGATCGATTCGCCCAACGCCTACCAGTTCATTCACGAGCAGGACCGGGCGCTGGTGCGCGATCAGGTCGCGCGCCTCGACGCCACGCGGCCCAGCGTGCAGTTGACGATCAGGGTCGTCCGCAAGGGTGGCGAGGTGATGCAGGTTGAAGCGTTCTGCTCGCTCACTGAGTTCGGCAACGAACGCGCCATCCTGACGACCGTGCACGACATCAGCGATCGCGTGAAGCTGGAGGATCAGCTGCGCCAGGCGCAGAAGATGGAAGCGGTGGGCCGCCTGGCCGGCGGCATCGCGCATGACTTCAACAACCTGTTGACCGCCATCCGCGGCAACGCGGAGCTGATGTCGCATCGCGTCAAGAAGGATCCGGCGATGTCGGCGGAAGTCGACGAGATTCTTCACGCGGCCGACCGCGCGGCGTCGCTAACGCGCCAGTTGCTGGCCTTCAGCCGCAAGCAGGTGCTGCAGCCGGTCGCGCTCGACCTCAACGAGAGCATTGGCGGCGTGTCGAGGATGGCGCGCCGCCTCATCGGCGCCGACGTGCAATTGCGGCTCGAACTGGCGGACTCGGTCTCGCCGATCCTCGCCGATCCTGCGCAGGTCGAGCAGGTGCTGTTGAACCTGATCGTCAATGCCAGGGACGCCATGCCGTCGGGGGGCACCATCACGGTTGAGACCGCGGACGTGGTGCTGGGACCGGATGCGCCGGAGATTGTGCAGGCGGGCATTGCTGCCGGCGCGTTCGTGAACCTGGTCGTCAGGGATGACGGCATCGGCATGGACCAGGCGACGCAGGCGCGCATTTTTGAACCCTTTTTCACGACGAAAGAAACCGGCCGGGGCACTGGCCTGGGGCTCGCGACTGTCTACGGCATCATCCGGCAGACGGGCGGCGCGATCACGGTAGTGAGTGAACGCGGCAAGGGCGCCAGATTCTCGGTGTATCTGCCGGTCGTCGCAGGAGAGACAACGTGATTCGTAAACCGGTGGTGTTGATTACGGGCGCAGGTGGTGAGATCGGTCACGGACTGATCGCGCACCTGGCGGCCGAGGGGCGCCAGCCCGTGATTACCCTGGACGTCAATCCGCTCGAGCCCGCGCTCGGCAAGATGGTGCAGCGCGAGTTCACCGGATCGATCATGGACAAGCCGCTGCTCGAGCGCGTCCTGTCCGAGTTCGAAGTGGAAACGGTGTATCACCTTGCGGCGCTGCTCTCGACGCGCTCGGAGTTCACGCCGATCACCGCTCACCAGGTGAACGTCGAAGGCACGCTCAACCTGCTCGAGTTCTCGCAGCGGGAAGCGGAGTCGCACGGCCGCCCCGTCACGTTCCTCTATCCCTCGTCGATTGCCGCATACGGCATGCCGGATCTGGAGACCAAGCGCCGCGCCGGCAAGGTGACCGAAGACGACTACAACACGCCGTCGACAATGTATGGCGCGAACAAGTTGTACTGCGAGCAGTTGGGCCGCTACTACGCGAAGTTCTACAAGCAACTGGCGGCCGAGCCGCAGTCAGGCCGGGTGGATTTCCGCTGCGTGCGGTTCCCCGGGTTGATCTCCGCGCTGACCGTGCCTTCTGGCGGCACCTCTGATTACGCGCCGGAAATGATCCATGCCGCCGCGAAAGGCGAGCCCTACGCCTGCTTCGTGCGGCCCGATACGCGGATTCCGTTCATGGCGATGCCCGATGGCGTCGAGGCACTGTTGAAGCTGGCCAAGGCGCCGAAGGCGTCGCTGACGCGCACCGCCTACAACCTCGCCGCGTTCAATCCTTCCGCGGATGAAGTGCGGACCGAGGTGGTGCGCGCGTTCCCATCGGCGCAGATTACCTGGGAGAACGACGTCAAGCGCCAGGGCATCGTCGACTCGTGGCCCGAGGACGTGGACGATTCTGCTGCGCGCAAGGATTGGGGCTTTGCTCCCGCCCACGATTTCGAGCGCGCCTTCCGTGATTACCTGATCCCGACTATCGGCAAGCGCTATGCGAAATAAGAAGTTACGGGTTACGGGTGCCGGGTTACTGGTGGTTCTCGTTGCGGGTGTATTGATGAGTGCGCAAGCTCCCGATCCGTATCGCTCCGTCGCTGAACGCTACGTCAAGTTGGTGCTCGCGGTCGGCCAGCACGACGCCGACTACGTGGATGCGTTCTACGGTCCCGAGGAGTGGAAGAAGGAAGCCGAGGCGTCGAAGAAGCCGCTGTCGGCGATCGACGCGGAAGCGGCCGCGGTCGAACAGGCCATCGCCACGACCAATCCGAAACCGAATCCGGCCGATGCGGAGATGTGGGCGCTGCGCCGCCAGTACCTGACGCGGCAGATGGCCGCCCTGCGCTCGCGCGTGGCAATGCTTCAGGGCAAGAAGTTCACCTTCGACGAGGAGTCGATGGCGCTCTACGACGCCGTCGCGCCGGTGAAGCCGGAATCCGAGTTCGAAGCGGTGCTCGCCCAACTGTCGGCGAAGCTACCCGGCGACGGCTCGCTGATCGAACGCTACGACCGCTACAAGCAGGGCTTCGTGATCCCGAAGAACCGGCTCGATCGCGTGTTCCAGGAGGCGATTCGCGGCTGCCGCAGCCGGATGCCGGAGCTCAACCTGCCGGTGAACGAGCGCTTCACCGTTGAATACGTGACGAACAAGTCCTGGTCCGGCTACAACTGGTATCAGGGTGACTTCAAGAGCCTGATCCAGGTGAATACGGACCTGCCGATCTATATCGATCGCGCGGTCGATCTCGCGTGTCATGAAGGCTATCCCGGCCATCACGTTTACAACGCGCTGCTCGAGAAGAACCTGGTCAAGGATCGCGGGTGGATTGAGTACACGGTCTATCCGCTGTTCTCGCCGCAATCGCTGATCGCAGAGGGCACCGCGAACTACGGCATCGAGGTCGCGTTCTCCCCGGCCGATCGCCTGCGCTTCGAGAGTGACGTGCTGTTCCCCTTGGCGGGTCTGGATCCGGGCAAGGTGGCGGAGTACTACGGCGTTCTCAGCCTGGTGGACCGTCTGTCATACGCCGGCAACGAGGCGGCGCGCCAGTACATCGACGGAAAGATCGATCGGGCCGGCGCGGTGGCGTGGCTCGAGAAGTACGCGATGTATGCGAAGCCACGCGCCGAGCAGCGCGTCAGGTTCATCGAGCAGTACCGCAGCTATGTGATCAACTACAACCTCGGCAAGGACCTGGTCCGCGCCTATGTCGAGCGCCGTGTCGGCCGCGATAAGACGCCGCAGCGCCGCTGGCGCGAGTTCACCGCGCTGTTGTCGTCGCCCAGGCTGCCATCGGGGCTGAAGTGAAGGCCGTCGAGATCACGCAGTTTGGTCCGCCAGAGGTTCTGCAGATCGTCGAGCGGCCGGAGCCGTTTCCTGCCCCCGACGAGATCCTGATCGACGTCGATGCCGCGGGCGTGAATCGCCCGGACATCGTGCAGCGGTATGGGAAGTATCCGCCGCCGCCGGGCGCGTCCGATATCCCCGGTCTCGAAGTGGCCGGCGTCGTGGCCGCGGTTGGAGCCGATGTGCGCGGCTGGACAATCGGCGAGCCGGTGTGCGCGTTGGTGGCCGGTGGCGGTTATGCGGAACGGGTATCCGTCCCGCATGAGCAGTGCCTGCCGATCCCGAAGGGCCTCACGGCGATCCAGGCGGCAGGACTCCCCGAAACCTTCTTCACCGTGTGGACCAACGTGTTCCAGCGCGGCAAGCTGCGCGCGGGTGAGACGATCCTCATCCACGGCGGCACCAGCGGCATAGGCACCACCGCGATCCAGCTCGCGAGGGCGTTCGGCGCGCGCGTGCTCGCCACCGCAGGCTCCGACGACAAGTGTGAGGCGAGCCGCAGGCTCGGCGCAGAGCACGCGTTCA
>DATMJU010000081.1:0-3027 GCA_035553795.1 Vicinamibacterales bacterium | reverse complement strand
CACCGAGGGCTCGGACATGTACGCGCGCGACCCGGCGCGATCGCTGGTGTTCACGGTGGACTCGACCCTGCAGGCCGACCTGAACAAGGACTTTGACGACTACCGCAAGAAGGATGTGTTCGAGTTCCGGCCGTTCACGCTCGACAAGCTGCGCGCCGTGCTCGACGCGCCAAGCGGACCGAAGACCTACGAGATCGAAAAGCAGGCGCCGGCGAATCCCACCGATGCGGAAACCTGGAAGGTGACGCGTGTCGGCGGCGCCAGCCACGTCGCCGACCAGGCGACGATCGACGACCTGCTCAACAAGCTCGTTGCCCTCAGGGCGGATGAATTCGTCGCCTCCGCGGCGAAGACCGGACTCGAGAAACCGGCGTTGGTCATCAGCGCCAGCTATAACGCAGGCAAGTTCGAGCGCGTGCGGTTCGGCGCCGCCGGTGACGACGCGTATGCGCGGCGCGACGGCGAGACCGGCATTGCGAAAATCAACCAGCCGGCAATGGCCGCCGCGCTGAGAGCGTTCGACATTGCGGTGACCCCGAAGGAAGCAGCCCCGGCCCCCAAGGCCGACGAGAGGAAATGAAGATGCAGGCGAGGGCGTTCACGACGATCGCGCTCGCCTGTGTTCTTGGCGGTTGCGCCGCGAAGACCGCGCAGCCCGTCACGTCCCCCGCCGCCCGGCCGGCCGGGACTCAACTGCAGCGCGACCTCAGCGCGATCTTCAGCTCCGCCACCGTCGATCATTCGTTCTGGGGCGTGTCGGTCCGATCGCTGAAGACCGGCGAAGTGATCTACAGCCACAATCCCGCGCGACTGCAAACACCTGCGTCTACGCAGAAGGTGATCACGACCGCGGTCGCCGCTGAGCGGCTGGGGTGGGACTACCGGTATACGACGAAGATCTACGCCACTGGTCCGCTGTCAGGCGGGGATCTCGATGGCGACCTGGTCGTCGTGTCGAACGGCGATCCCTCCATAAACCCTCGACATGCCGATCGCTGGGGTGCATTCGATGCGTGGGCCAAAACGCTCTATGCGCAGGGCCTTCGGCGCATCGGCGGCCAGTTGATCGGCGACGACAACGCGTTCGCGGAGCCAGGCTGGGGCACCGGCTGGGCATGGGATGACCTCGCGCTCGGCTACGGCGCAGCGGTCGGCGCGCTGCAGTTCAACGAGAACCAGGTTGAGTTGATGATCGGGCCCGGGCAGGCCGCCGGCGATCGCGCGATCATCAGCGTCTCCCCGCCGGGCAGCGGCATCATCCTGAATCACGCGGTCACCACGGTCGCGGAAGGACAGCCGAGCCGCGTCTCGCTGGAGCGCGTGCCGGGCACCAACATGTTGACCGTGAGCGGCCAGCTCGCGGTCGGCGCATCGGCCATCATCGCCGACGCCTCGGCGCCGAATCCCACGCTCCTCTATCTCAACGCGCTTCGTGAAGCGCTGGCGCGCAATGGCATCTTCGTCGGCGGCTCGTCGCTCGACATCGACGATGCGCGCATCAAGCCCGACTACACCAAGGCGACCGTGCTGCTGGAAGATCAGTCTCCCACCATCGGGTCGATGATCGACATCTGCCTGAAGTGGAGCCGCAATCAGTATGCGGAGACACTGCTCTATTCGATGGCGCCGCCCGGAGCCGAGGCCACCGCGTCGGCATCACTTGGCAGTGTCCGCGAAACGCTCACCAAGTGGGGCGTGATCCCTGAGCTCTACGTCACCCGTGATGGCTCCGGTCTTTCGCGCAACGACTACCTTGCGCCAGATGGGTTGGTCGGCGTGCTGACGCAGATGTGGAATGACCCGAGGCATCGCGAGCCTTTCCGCGCTGCGCTGCCGCAGTCGGCGGTCAGCGGTTCGCTGGCCAATCGCATGAAGGACACCGTCGCGGCAGAGCGGGTGTGGGCAAAGACCGGATCGATGTCGAACGTGCGCTCGCTCGCTGGTTACATCACGACGACCGACGACGAACCGCTCGTCTTCGCGTTCATGGCCACCGGCTTCCGCGTGCCGATGTCGCAGATCGACGCGGCGATGGATCAGGCGCTCACGCGGCTCGTGCGATACCCGAACTAGAAAGACCGGAGGGAACCGAATGTAGCTCGGACGTGCGGTCTCATAGCTAGCGATTCCGTGCCGATGCGCTGCAGCGTCTCGATGGCTCTGACGGAAGTGATCGAATCCACCAAGCTTTGGCCACGTTCGTGGAATCATCGGGGAGACGGCAGAGATTGTAAGAAACGGGCCGCGCCTCGTTCCGATGTTGTTTCATCGGGAAAGCGGCGCGGCCCGAGCTGGCTGTCACTGAATCTGCGTGAAGGTCCAGCTGATTGCACTCGAACTGGTGATCTCGACCACACGATTGCCTGACGGAACAATGTGGGTTCCATCGTAGGTGATCGACGTCCGCAATATCTCGTTCACCACCAATCGGCCGCTCACGTACACGATGAAGTTTGACGTGTCCCGCTGTGCCCAAGTGCCCTGAATCCTCACCCGGGAGACATACGACGGCATATCGAAAACGGTGTTGCCTGTACCACTACGAACCCACAGAGGCGCAAGCCGCCTATCAATGCGAGTATCTATCGTTTGAACTGTGACGCCTTCGGTGGAGTTGTTGAAGCCCGAGGCTGTCACTGTCATCGTTGCGCTGCCGGAGGTAACCCCGCTGATTGAGTAATACCCGTTTCCGTCAGTGGTCGCCGAACGACCGCCAATGGTGACAGTCGCCCCTCCTACGGGCCTACCGGTGTCGGCGTTGGTAACAACGCCTGCCACACTCACTGCAACGGATGCGGGGGGAGTGACGGCCGTTGGCGTGGTCGGCGTCGTTGTTGTGGGCGACGGGGCTGTTACAGTCGAAGGCGCTGTCGGTGAATTGCCGCTTCCACATGCGACGATCAAGGCGAGCAGCGGTACAAAAAGCAGTCTCATTTTCATTGAAAAGGGGGCCTCCGAGAGTGATAGACGGCCAGCAGTGCTAAAACTCTCACGCATTCCTAACGCTTAGCCCAAAGCCTACAGCGA
>DATMJU010000080.1:0-3877 GCA_035553795.1 Vicinamibacterales bacterium | reverse complement strand
GTCGGCAGCTTGGCGAGGATCTCCATGGTGGTGTCGGGGCGCATGTGATCGTCCTGCTCGATCAGCGTCACGCCCTTGCGGCCCTTGATCTCGACCGGCACGACCTCTTCCTTCATCGCGCCGGACGTCCACGCCTTGTGCGCCAGTTGCTGCGAGCGGAGCGCGTAGGCATCTGACTCTTCACGCGTGATGCCGTACTTCACGGCGCAGTTCTCGGCGGTGATGGCCATGGAACAACCCGCATACGGATCGTTGAGGCCTTCCCACAGCCAGTCCTCCATCTTGCCTTGGCCAAGCTTCAGGCCCGAGCGCAAGCCGCGAATGATGTGCGGCACCTGGCTCATGTTCTCCATGCCCCCGACCAGCGAGAAGCCGGCTTCATCGAGCTGGATCATCTGGGCACCGTTGATCACCGCCTGGATGCCCGAACCGCAGAGGCGATTCACGGTCAGCGCCGGCACCTCGATCGGCAGGCCGGCCTTGAGGCCGACGTGACGCGCGCCGTAGTGCGCATCCACGCTGCTCTGCTGCACGTTGCCGAACACGACGTGGTCGATCCATTCCGCCCTGGCACCGGAGCGCTCGACCGCAGCCTTCGCCGCGATCGCGCCGAGCTCGATCGCCGACAAATCCTTCAGCGCGCCGACATGCGTGGTCATGGGAGTGCGCGCGCCACCGAGGATGAATACATTCTTCGCCATGCTTTTAACTTTCAACCCTTTAACTTCTAACTTTTAACTTTTAACTTTTAACTTTTGGACAATGACGTCGCCGACCTCGCGCGTGCCGAGCGTGCCGCCAATGTCGGTGGTCGTCTGGTTGTCGGCAATCGCTTCTTCGACCGCGGCCTCGATCGCCTTGGACTCCGCCTGGGCTCCAAGCGTCTCGAACATCAACGCCGTGGACAGGATGGCGCCGATCGGGTTCGCCACGTTCTTGCCGGCCAGCGGCGGGGCCGAGCCGTGCACCGGCTCGAACAGCGAGGTCTTGCCGGGATGAATGTTGCCGGACGCGGCCATGCCGAGCCCGCCCTGCAAGGCGCCGCCGATGTCGGTGATGATGTCTCCGAACAGGTTGTTGGTGACCACCACCTGGTACTGGCCGGGGTCTTTTACGAGAAACATCGCCATGGCGTCGATGTACTGATGCGACGCGGTGATGCCGGGGTACTGTGCGGCCACCGCCTTGAACACGCGCTGCCATAGCGCGTGGCCCTGCTGCATCGCGTTGCTCTTGTCGGCCATGCATACCTTGGTGTGGCCGTTGGCCTTCGCAAACTCGAACGCGTGCCTGATGATGCGATGCACGCCTTTGTAGGTGTTGATCTCTTCCTGGATCGCCACTTCGTCGTCGGTGCCGGCCTTGAACCGGCCGCCGACGCTCACGTAGACACCTTCGGTGTTCTCGCGGAACACCACGAAGTTGATGTCCTTGCGGCCGCGATCCTTCAGCGGGCTCAGGCGATCATTGAGCAGCTTGACGGGGCGATAGTTGACGTACAGATCGAGCTCGAAGCGCGTGCCGAGCAGAATGTCGCGCGCGTGCCGGTTGTCGCTGACGCGCGGGTCACCGAGCGCGCCGACGAACACCGCGTCGAACGCGCGCAGCAGATCGTAGCCGTTCGCCGGGAGCGTCTCGCCGGTCTTCAGATAGTGATCGGCGCTCCACGGTAGGTGTTCGAGCTGAATCGAACGTCCAAACACCGACGAAACCGTATCGAGGACCTTGACCGCTTCGGCGGTCACGTCCTTCCCGATTCCGTCGCCCGCAATGACTGCGATTCTCATAAACCGGCACCCGGGACCCGGGAACCAGGAAGCATCTCAATTGCCATCGCCATTCCCATTCCACCACTTACGCACAGTGTTGCCAAACCGTAGCGTTCGCCCCGGCGTTGCAGCTCGTGCAGCAACGTGACGACGATACGCGCGCCGCTGCAGCCAATTGGATGACCGAGGGCGATGGCGCCGCCGTTGACGTTCAGTTTGTCCGCGGGGATCGGCACATCCTTCAGTACCGCGAGGACCTGAGCGGCAAACGCCTCGTTGATCTCCACGAGATCGAACTGCTCGATGCCCAGCCCGGTACGGTCCTTCAGCCTCGCGATCGCCGGCACCGGGCCAATGCCCATGATGCGCGGATCGACGCCGGCGCTGGCCCACCCGCGGATCGTCGCAAGCGGCTTCAGGCCACGCGCATTGGCGAACTCCGACGAGGCGAGCACGAGCGCCGCGGCGCCGTCGGTGATCCCGGACGCCGAGCCGGCGGTGATGATGCCGTCGTGCCCTTCGACTTTCGGAAACGTGAGAGGCAACTTGCGCAGCGCCTCGATCGTCGAGCCGTGGCGTGGATGCTCGTCGCTGGTGATTTCGGTGGACTTGCCCTTCTCCGTCACGGTGACCGGGGCGATCTCGCGGGTGAAGTGTCCGGCCTTCTGCGCGGCCTCGGCCTTGCGCTGGCTCTCGAGCGCAAACTGGTCGGACTGCTCCTTCGTGATGCCGTATTGCCGCGCGAGCACTTCCGCCGTCTCGCCCATGATCAGGCCCGATAGCGGATCGGCGAATCCGTCGCGATACATCGCGTCGACGAACTGGAAGTTGCCCATCTTGTGGCCCCACCGCGCATCGGCGGCATCGACCAGGTACGGCACGCGGCTCATGTTCTCGATGCCGCCGGCCAGGACGACGTCCGACTCGCCGAGCATGATGCTCTGCGCGCCCGAGGCGATGGCTTGCATGCCGCCGGCGCACGCCTTGTTGATCGTGTAGGCCGGCGCGGCATTCGGCACACCGGTTCGATGAGCGACCTGTCGTGCTGGATTGGGGCCCACCCCGGCCGGGCGGCCGTGCCCCATCAGCACTTCATCCACGTCGGCTGGCGTGAGTCCGGCCCGTTCGAGGGCGGCCTTGGCGGCGAGCGAACCAAGCTCGGCCGCGTGTATGTCCTTGAGAGAGCCGCCATACCGGCCGATCGGCGTCCTGGCGGCGCCGAGAATGACCACATCTCGAGCTGGCATCGTGTGCCGATAATATCAAACGACTGTTCAAATTAGCGGCTTGCGGGCCGTAAACAGCTCAGCCGCAGCGGAAGATTCATCCCAAAAAACGTGCAGTTCGACACGTTTTAGACAACATTCATCCCTGATTTCGTCCCTCCGGTGAACTGGACTCCAAAAAGGTTCGTGTTTTTCTTTTTATCTGTTTTGTCCTTTCCAGGACTTTCAAGGAGGAGAAAGGTAATGCTCCGAAAACCTTTCGCAGTGTTGATTCTCATCGCCGCCATAGCCGCACCCTCGTGGGCGCAGGACCAGCGCGGTTCGATCGAAGGCGTCGTCCGTGACGCGTCCGGTGCCGTGCTGCCGGGCGCCACCGTTGAAGCCAAAGCGCCAACGGGAGTCGTGCTGTCAACCGTTGCCGATGGCAACGGCGTTTATCGTTTTCCGTCGCTTGCCCCAAGCAACTACGACGTGTCAGCGAGCCTTTCTGGTTTCGTCTCGAAGAGCGTTGACCAGGTGAGAGTAAGCCTCGGTCAGATCAAGAAGGTTGACTTTGCCCTTCCGGTCGCAGGCGTGGCCGAAACGGTGACGGTCACCGCCGTATCGCCGTTGATCGACGTGCGCCAGACGGCGCGCCAGACCAACATCCGAACGGAGCAGGTTGAACTGCTGCCAAAGGGTCGCGACTTCACCACGCTGGTCACGCAGGCGCCCGGCGCCAATAACGAGTCCAAGCTTGGCGGTCTGTCCATCGACGGCGCGAGTGCCGGTGAAAACCGTTACATCATCGACGGCATCGAGACCACTGACATTCAGGACGGCACGTCTGGTACAAATCTGATTGCGGACTTCGTCGAGGAAGTCCAGGTCAAGTCGTCCGGC
>DATMJU010000079.1:0-11807 GCA_035553795.1 Vicinamibacterales bacterium | reverse complement strand
GTGCAGCTCGGCGAGGAGCATCCCACCATCGTCGGCGTGATGCGCGAGGGTTTCGCCTTCCCCGTGGCGCACGAGATGTGGGTTCCGCTGAAGACGGCAGGCCTGGACCACGCGCCGCGCTCGGGCCCTGAGATTTCGATTTTCGGCACGCTCGCTGATGGCCAGACCCTCGAGGCGGCGCAGGCCGAACTATCGACACATGGCCGGCGGCTCGCAGCGGAACAGAAGACCACCCACGAGCGCATCGAACCGCAGGTCGAGAGATATGCGGACATGATGGCAATGGGTGGCAACGGCGAAGACCTGCAGTTCGTGTTGCTGATCTACGCCTTCATCGGCATGCTGATCACGCTGCTCTGCGGCAACGTCGGTCTGCTGCTGTTTGCACGCGCGGCGTCGCGTGAAAGCGACTTGATCGTCCGGACGGCGCTGGGCGCGAGCCGTTCGCGCATCGTGGCTCAGCTCTTCGCGGAGGCGCTCGTGCTCGGCGGCCTGGCGGCGATCGTCGGCCTGGTGGTCGCCGACCTGTTCCTGCGCAACTGGGCGATGACCTTTCTCGAAGCCAACTACGGGAACTTGCCGTTCTGGTGGGATCTCTCCCTGTCCCCGGCGACCGTGGCGGCTGCCATCCTCATGACCGTCCTGGCTGCGACCGTCGCGGGTGCGATGCCGGCGCTCAAGATCACCCGTGGCATGAGCGATCGACTGAAGCAGACGACGGCTGGTGCCGGCGGCCTTCGCTTTGGCGGCGTGTGGACGGTGGTGATCGTCGCGCAAGTGGCCATCACGGTGGTCTTCCCGGCGGTCGTGTGGTTTGAGAACAAACAGCTTGGCCGCATGCAGGACTACAACCCCGGGTTCGCCACCGAACAGTTTCTCGCGGTGGATCTGGAGCGGGACACACCGGCCGCCGACACCTCACTGGTTGATGTCCAGACCGAACGCGACCACCGGATTGCCGCGACGCTCGAACAACTGCGCGATCGCGTCGCGGCGCAGCCGGGGGTGAACGGCGTGACCTTTACCAATGCCCTGTCGGGCGGACAATTGCCGGAACGGAGCATCGAGCTTGGCTACGACGCCGCCGAGGCCGCCGCTCGCAATCCTGACGAGCCGGCGCCAATCCGCCACACGACCGTGGTCGAGACCGACACCTCGTACATCGGCGTGGTAGACGCCCCGATCCTCGCTGGACGCGGCTTCAACGCCGCTGACGCCGAGCCAGGCGCCCGGGTCGCCATCGTCGACCAGGCGTTCGTCCGCAACGTCCTGCAGGGCAGGAATCCTGTCGGCCAGCAGGTGCGCTTCAGGCGTCCAGGCAATCCCGCGGGCCCCAGTGAGTGGTACACGGTGGTCGGTCTGGTCGGCAATCTTGATTCTGGCGTTCCGTATCGGAAGGGACCGTTCGCCGGCTTCTATCTTCCAACCACGCCGGATCGCCTCGGAAGCGGCCTGCACATGATGATTCGTGTGCGCGGCGGCGATCCCGTCACGCTGGGCCCACAGGTCCGGCAGATCGCGGCGGCGGTCGACCCCTCGCTCCGTCTCGTCCAGATTCAGCGCCTCAACGAGGTCAACGACGGCATGCTGTGGGTGATCCGGTTGTGGATGACCGTCACGGTGGTGATGTCGTCAGTCGCGCTGTTGTTGTCGCTGGCTGGCCTCTACGCGGTGATGTCATTCACGGTCGCGCGCCGGACGCGCGAGATCGGCGTCCGCGTCGCGCTCGGCGGCAGTCGCCAGCGAATCCTCCTGGCCATCTTCCGCCGCCCGCTCCTGCAGATGGGCTTGGGTGTGCTGGCCGGCGTCTCGTTCATCGCCTTCATCACCTTCATGTATCCCTCCACTGATGGTCCGGGTGCGGGCGAAGCTGAAGGCCTGACCGCCGCGGCGCTTGCGATGCAAGCCGGCTATGCGGCGCTGATGTTCGGCGTGTGCATGCTCGCCTGCATCGTCCCGACACGCCGCGCCCTCAGCATCGAGCCGACGGTGGCGTTGCGGACCGAATAGGCGGCCCGAACGCGTTGTGCTAGATTGCCGCACATGAGACCCTCCTTATTTGCGGCACTCTTCACCACCTTTCTGGCCGTTGCTCCTGCCGCGGCCCAGACGACGGTCATCAAGCCCTCCGACATGGCGACCAGCGTTGCCGACGTCGTTGCGGACCCGTCGAAGTGGTTCTATTTCAACGACGAGAACAACACCATCGACAACACCCTCGGCTCTTTTGTCGTCGGGCCCGGTATGCCCCCGCTGGGAACCGAGAGCGTTGAAATCTCCGTGTTCGGAACGCAGCGCCGCAACCTGGCCACCTATCGGTTCAGCGGCGTGACGCTGGCGAGCCTGACGCAGCTTGGGTACAGCACCTACACGCCGACGGCGGGCAACCCGGGGGCAACGACCCGGGCTGCCTATTTGCAGTTCAACGTCGATTTCAATGGCTCGGACACGTGGCAGCGTCGGCTCGTCTTCTTGCCGATGGATAACGGCGCGGTTGTGCAGGACCAGTGGCAAGCCTGGGACGCCATCGCGAATGGGAATGCGAAGTGGCGCTATTCTGGCCCGACCTGGCCGGGAACCTTGATTTCCGGGTCAACGCCTCGCACATGGAGCAACATCCTGGCGTCGTACCCGGGCGTGCGTGTTCGCGTCACGGATTCGTGGCTGGGTATTCGGGTCGGCGAGCCCTATCCGAATGGCTACACCACCAACCTTGATGCCTTTGTCATCGGCACCAACGCCGGAACCGCTGTGTTTGATTTTGACTTCTCGAACGCGCCTGCCAGCAAGAGCGAATGCATGCAGGGCGGCTGGCAAACGCTCACTCGAGCCGATGGCTCATCGTTCCCGAACCAGGGACAGTGCATTCAGTACGTGAATACCGGCAAGTAGCTACTGAATTGAAATCCCGGCGCTGATCGTCCACTGCTGCGTCCGCTTCGCCGACGGCAACACGTCCGTCGGCGAGCGCGACCCAAGCTTCACGAAGCGGATGTCGAAGCTGGCCCCGATGTGCGGCTTCATGAACCACCGCGCGCCACCGCCAAAGTTGATCGCCTGATTCCAGGCAGAGGGCACGACGAATTCTGGCGCGGTGCCGATGGCATCTGCGCGGCTGCTCACCTTCGTTCGGCCTAAGCCCGCGCTGATGTAGCTCCAGCCAAGCCTTCTACCGAAGTTCATCGAGATCTGCGGCACAACATTCGTCACGCCGGTTCGCACGATCTGCGTCACGACCACGGTCTGTGTTGCGCCGGAACCCGAGATGACCTCGGTCTTCGCGGAGGCCTTTGCGGTCGAGACCGAGGCGCCAAGACCGAACGTGATGAGGCCGAGGCGGAACGGATACACGGTCGCTCCGCCGCTCAGACCGAAGTTGCGTCCTGGATACTCAGTGGTGGCGCCGAGCGCCGGAACCCATCCTTCGGCCTGCGGCAGACCGATGGTCGCGGCGTGCACGTCGACGACGAACCACGGCAATCGCTCCGCGTTCTGCGCCGCAGCCGGCACCGACACCAGCAGGCACATTACCGCGACGGCAAACTTCATTTAGTAACCAGAGGCTTTCGCGGCTGCCGGCGCCTCGCCGCGTGATTCCTTGACGATGCGGACGCCGGCGCTGGCGCCGATGCGAGTGGCGCCCGCGGCCACCATCGCCTTCATCTGCTCGAGGTCACGCACGCCGCCCGACGCCTTCACGCCCATGTCCTCGCCCACTACGCGCCGCATCAGCGCGATGTCCTGGGCCGTGGCGCCGCCGGGGCCGAATCCGGTCGACGTCTTGACGAAGTCCGCGCCCGCCGCCTTTGCCAGCGTGCACGCGGTGATCTTTTCGTCGTCGTTCAGGAGCGCGGTCTCGATGATGACCTTGCTGCCGGCGCCAGCGGCATGGCACGCCGACACGACGCCGCGAATGTCGTCGGTCACGAGACGCACATCGCCCGACTTCAGCGCGCCCACGTTGATCACCATGTCGATCTCGGTCGCGCCGTCGAAGATCGCGCGGCGGGTTTCAAATTGCTTCACGTCGGGTGTTGTCGCCCCCAAAGGGAATCCAACCACCGAGCACACGCCCACCGGCGATCCGCGCAGTTGCTTGGCCGCCAGGGCCACCCAGGTGGGATTTACGCACACGGTTGCGAACTTCCATTCGGCCGCTTCCTTGCACAGTTGCTCGATCTCTTTGGCCGTCGCGTCCGGTTTCAGCAGGGTGTGGTCGATGTAGCCGGAGGCGCCGCTGGCGCCGCCATCCGAGGCGTGGAGCCCCAGGCGCGTCGCGCCGGCATCAAGCACGTGCTGCACGCGATCAGGGCAGCAATCGAACGTGAAGCCATGGCAGGCGCATCGCTGCGGCGCCACCGCGCCGGCCCTGGCCAGCTCCTCGAGAATCAGTTCGATGACGCGTCGATAGTCCGTCACTGCGCTTTCTCCAATGCGCGAATCTTCGCCAGCCGCCGCACGTACCGGGCCTCGCCCATCGGCGTCCCCATCCACGTGTCGACAATCGCTTTCGCGTCGTCCACCGAGATGAGCGTCGCGCCGAGCGCCAGCACGTTGGCGCCGTTGTGCTCGCGCGAATAACGCGCCAGCGTCTTGTCGGTGCACATCGCCGCGCGGGCGCCGTCGATCTTGTTGGCCGCCATCGCCGACCCGATGCCGGCGCCGTCGATCACGATCGCCGCATCTACTTCCTTGCGCGCCACGAGCCGCGCCACCTGCGCCGCGATATCAGGGTAATCCACGGGGTCGGAACCCTCGGTGCCGACGTCGAGCACGCTGATGCCACGCTGCCGCAGGTGGTCTCGGAGCTTCGCCTTGAGGGCGACGCCAGAATGGTCGCTGCCAATCGCGACCGACTTGATGTCGGCCACCGGCGCCAGGCCGTCGAGGCTTGCCTCCGCCACGCTGCTTACGACCGAGATTCGGCGGGCTTTGAGCGTGTCGGCGGCGAGCGGCGTCACGTGGCCCCCCGGCTTCAGCGCGACGCTCGACCCCGGCTCGAGATTTCGGGCATCTGCCTCAGTAATGATGTCGAACGTCTTCATTTCGTGTCAGATATTATTTCCCACATGCCGACGACAGCCACTCCCACTGTTCTCATCGACCAAGACGAGCTCGCCGCCCGCATCAACGCGCTGGCTCACGAAATCCGGGCCGACCTCCCGACCGGCCAGCTGCACTTCGTGTGCGTGCTGAAGGGCGCCTTCCTGTTCCTCGGCGACCTGGTCCGCGCCACCGAAGGCCAGGTGAGCATCGACTTCATGGCCTGCTCGAGTTACGGCGCCGCCACCACATCGTCTGGCGAAGTGCGCCTGAGCAAGGACCTCGATTCCAGCATCGAGGGCCGTGACGTAATTATCGTCGAGGACATCGTCGACACCGGCCTTACCTTGCATTATCTGCAGGAGATTCTGCAGGCGCGCGGGCCCCGCTCGCTGAAGACGGCGTGCCTCTTGAGCAAGCCGAGCCGCCGCAAGATCGACGTCAAGGTCGACTACATCGGCTTCACCATCGAAGACAAGTTCGTCGTCGGCTACGGTCTCGACTACGGCGAACAGTACCGCAACCTGCCCTATATCGGCGTTCTCGAATAGCGCCACCGAGGCACAGAGGCACAGAGGGCGCTGAGGCGCACCTGCCGGCTAACTACTGCCCGACTGCTTTTCGTACGAGGTCCGCGCCCTTGCGGGCCTCGGCCAGCACCGTCGCTTCATTCATCGTCAGCACTTTCCGATCGCGCATCACGACGCGGCCGTTGACGATCACCGTTTGCACATCATCGCCCCGCGACGCGTAGACGATCTGCGACACCGGATCGAACAGCGGCTGCTGACGCGGCTTTGACATGTCGACAATGATGACGTCGGCGAGCTTGCCGGCCTCCAATGATCCGAGCCGCTCACGGCGTCCGATCGCCGCCGCGCCACCGATCGTCGCCATCTCGAGCGCGTCGGCGGCGCTGATCGCCGTCGGATCCATCGTCACGAGCTTCTGCTGGAACGCCGCCTGTTTCATTGCCTCGAACATGTCGAGGTCGTTGTTGCTCGCGGCGCCATCGGTCCCGAGCCCGGTGTGCACACCCGCCTGGCGGTACTTCATGACCGGCGCGGTGCCGCTCGAGAGCTTCATGTTGCTCTCAGGGTTGTTGGATACCCCGATGCCGCGCTTTCTGAGCACCGCTATCTCCTCGTCGTTGATCCACACGGCGTGCGCTGCCAGCGTCGTCGGTGCCCAGAAGTTGAGGCTCTCGAGGATGGCGACCGGTCGCATCTTGTGACGCTCCTGCGACATGCCGATCTCGGCGGAGGTCTCGGCGAGGTGAATCTGGATCGGGATCATCAAGCGCTTCGCCATTTCGCTGACCGCGGTCAGCGTCTTCGCATCCAGCGTGTAGACCGAGTGCGGGGCGATCGAGGGCGTGATCAGCTCGTCATGATCGAACTGCTTCGCGAAGGCCTCGGTGCGCTTGAGCGCGTCGGCAGGCGTCTTCGCATCCGCTACCGGGAACTCGATCACCGTCTGTCCGAGTATGCCGCGCAGGCCCGCGGCCTTGGTCGCCTTCGCCACCTCCTCCTCGAAGTAATACATGTCGGCGAAGGTCGTGGTGCCCGACTGGATCATCTCCAGCAAGGCGAGGTTCGTGCCGATGCGCACGAACTCCGGCGAAACGGTCTTGGCCTCCGCCGGGAAGATGTACTTTTGCAGCCAGTCCATCAAGGCCAGGTCGTTGCCGAGGCCGCGGAACATCACCATGGCCGCGTGGGTATGCGTGTTGATCAGCCCCGGCATCACGACCTTGCCGGTTGCGTCGATCGTCTGCGCCGCCTTGTAGCGCGCGGCGATGGCGGCGGGCGTATCCACGGCCACGATGTCGCGGCCGTTAATGGCGACGGCGCCCGGGTTCAGGACGCGGCGTGAACCGTCGACGGTAATGACAATGCCGTTGGTGATGACCAGCGTCGCAGCGGATGGCTGGCGCGCACTGACTGGAGCCACTAGGATGGCGGCAAATGCGAGGGCCGCGAGGCGTGCAATCATGAGCGGGAATTGTACGTGAATCAGGAAATGCGTGTAAGCTTTCCCTCACCGTGCTGCAACTTGTCACCCACCCGCTCGTGCACGAGTGCCTGGCCGAATTGCGCGATGCGCGCACCGCTCCCGAACGATTTCGCGCGCTGACCAACCGCATCAGCGTGCTGCTGGGCGCGGAAGCCTTGCGCGACGTGCCAACCGTCAACGGCACCGTGGAGACGCCGCTGGGGCCGTCGCCTAGCCGGCGCATCGGCGCTGACGTGGTAATGGCACCAGTGCTTCGAGCCGGCCTCGGCATGCTCCCGGGCATGCTGGAACTGGTGCCCAATGCGCGGGTCGGGCACCTCGGTCTCCAGCGCGACGAGCGGACGGCGGTCGCATCGCAGTACTACGCGAAGCTCCCCAAGAACATTCAGGACAGCTATGTGCTGCTGATCGATCCGATGCTCGCCACCGGCGGCAGCGCGGTCGCGGCGCTCGACATGCTGACCAAGGCCGGCGCGCGTCACCTGCGCCTGGTGTGCATCGTCGCCGCCCCGGAAGGCGTGGCCGCGGTCGAGAGCGCCTATCCCTCGGTGCCGATCTTCACCCCGGTTGTCGACCGCGAGCTGAACGCGCAGAAGTTCATCGTGCCAGGTCTTGGCGACTTCGGCGACCGCCTGTTCGGCACCGTCTAAGCGCTCAGTTGGTGTTATAATTTCGGGTCTGGGCGCGCGCTTGGCTCAGCGGTAGAGCACTCGCTTCACACGCGAGGGGTCGGTGGTTCGAATCCACCAGCGCGCACCATCTCACACCTTTGCCTACGCCCTTGCGGCCAATCATCACGGCGTGCCTGCTTGCGGGCGTTACCGTGGCGGTTTATAGCTTTCGGCTCAGCGGCCCTCCCAGCACTCAAGAGTCAGAAATCCTCGCGCAGGCCCAATCCGGTTCGGGACCGTTGTTCTTTCACGTCGCTGACGACCGGTGGCTGCAGCCGCTCGCGGTCTACGCGACGACGCTTGTCAGCGTCGTTGGCGGGGGCGAACTCTCCGCCCGACTTTCGACCGTGTTCGTGGCGGCGCTGAATGTCGCGCTGCTCTTTCTCTGCGCCTATCGGATCTTCGACGCGAAGCTCGCGGCGTATCTTGCCCCGCTCCTCTTGCTGGCCAGTCCGGCTCACATCGCGTTCGGCCGGGCAGGCACCGACGCGCTCATGTCCGTTCCATTCGTGCTCTTATGGCTGCTCGCGATGCTGCGATTCTGGTCCTTTGATTCGACCAGCTCGATACTGCTCGCGGGAGCCGCACTCGGCGCCGGGGTCTACGGCAATCGGGCCGCTCCACTGACGATGGGCTTCCTGCTGATCTTGAGCGTCGTGGCGCTGATCTCCGGTGGTCGCAAGGCGCGGTCGGTGTTGGCGATCCTTGCGGCGTTCGGCGCCGCGCTGATCCCGGCCGTGGCGTGGTTCGCACTGAACCCAGGCACCTACCCGGATACGTTTGGGCGCTGGGTGATTCACCTTGCGCACGTCCGCCAACCCCTCGAGGGCTTGGGCGCTTTTCTGAACTGGAACACGCTCGGCAGCCGGGTGTCGCTCTATTGGGGCTTCCTGGAGCCGACGTGGCTATTCTTTGAGAACGTCTTCCTGCTGGTGATGTTGCCGCTGTTGCTGCTGGGGCTGGGATATTGGCGGCGCGTCCTGCCCCGCCACGCGATGATCCTGGTTGGAGGCGGTGTCATTGCAACACCGCTGGCGGGCTGTTCGTTTGGCGAGCCGCGCTATGTGGCCGATGCGGCGCCGTTCCTGCCGCTCGCGATCCTGTTGATGTCGGCCGGCGTCGCCGGCTTGCAGCTTCGGTTCAGGACGCGTACTTATCAATCAAGCGATACAGCGCCCGCCGGCTGATACCGAGGCGGCGCGCGGCCAGCGACTTGTTTCCGCCGGTGGCGTCGAGCGCCTCGCGCACTGCCTCGGCCGAGGGTGGCGGACCCGCGGGTTCATCATCCACTGGCGTCTCCACGGGGACGCGCCGTTCAACCAGCGATCGCGCCAGGTCGCCTTCGGTCAACAGGTGGCCTTCGCATAGCAGGCAGGCGCGCTCGATCACATTGCGCAGCTCCCGCACGTTACCCGGCCACGACCAGCGCACAAGACGCTCTTCCGCGGCTTCGGTCAACCCGGTGATCTGCTTGCCGAACTCCTTCGAGAACTTCTTGACGAACGCGGCGGTCAGGTACGGCACGTCCTCCGATCGTTCGCGCAGCGGTGGCACCGTGATCTCGACGACGTTCAGGCGGTAGTACAGATCGGCTCGAAACCGCCCTTCGGCAATCTCGCGATCCAGCCGGCGGTTGGTCGCGGCGATCACGCGCACGTCGACCTTGCGCAGTTCCACGCTGCCAACCCGCTGCACTTCGCCGTTCTCGAGCGTACGTAGCAGCTTGGCCTGCGCGCCGGCGGGCAGCTCCCCGACTTCGTCGAGGAACACGGTGCCGCCGTTGGCGGCCTCGAACACGCCCACCTTGTCAGTGGTGGCGCCGGTGAAGGCTCCCCTGACGTGACCGAACAGTTCGGACTCGAACAAGGTTTCGACGACCGCCGAGCAATTCACCGTCACCAGCTTCTTGCCCTTGCGCGGTCCCATCTCGTGCAGCGCCCGCGCGACCAGCTCCTTGCCCGAACCGGTCTCCCCCGTCACCAGCACATTGCGCGCATGCGGCGCGAGGCGCTGGATCACATCGAAGACCTCGCGAATCGCCGGCGAGCGGCCAATCATGCCGCACACTTCGAGACGCTCCGCGAGAGTGGCGTCGCTATCGAACACGCTGCCGCGGTCCTGGAATTGCCGGCGCATCGCGGCCATCAGCGCGCGTACGCGCGCCAGGTCGAGCGGTTTGGCGAAATACTCGCTGGCGCCGAGCTTGATGGCCTCCACTGCGTCTTCCACGCGCGCGGCCCCGCTCATCAGCGCGATCTTGGGATTGCTGCCGAGGGTGCGCGCTTCGCGCAGCACGTCGAGTCCATTGACGCGCGGCATGTGGAGATCCAGCAGCACCAGGTCCATGTGCCGGCGCTGCATCATCTCGATTGCGATTGCCCCATCCGCGGCTTCGAGGACGTCAAAGCCCTCCCGGGCGCCCACTTCTCGCAGCAGGTCCCGAATCTGGGCGTCGTCATCGACGAGCAACAGCAACGGCCGAGGTTGACTGGGCGGCGCAGGGGGCATAGTGTGGCGAACTCGGGCGGATTCCCTGCCCGTAATCTTAAATCGGTTCCGATCATCCAGGCTTGAGCTCGCTACGCCCGGCTTTTGAGAGTTTTGGGGGCGTTGGCTGTCTATTTCAACGTTGACCTGCGTGATGCGGATGCGGGTGCTGAAAATGCTATGGCGCAAGCCCCCACCACGCTCCTTCGCGCACTCTTCGTCGAAGATTCACCTGACGACGTCGAACTGATTCGACTCGAACTGGCCCGGCACGGCTTTAACGTGCAGGCCCGGGTCGCGGAATCACGGGCAGCCTTTCAGGCGGCTCTGGACGAGGGCACGTGGGACATCGTCCTCAGCGATCACTCGATGAAGGGATTCAGTTCCACGGATGCCCTTCACATGCTGCGCGCCAGGGACGAGGAGATCCCCTTCATCATCGTGTCCGGCACCATCGGCGAGGACTCCGCCGTCGAAGCCATGCGGGCCGGTGCGCACGACTATGTGTTGAAACACAATCTGCGGCGCCTCGGGCCCGCGGTCAACCGCGAGCTCCGAGAGTCCGCCAACCGGCGGTTGCAGCGCAGCACGCATGCCGCCCTGCAGACGTCCGAGCATCGTTTGCGTCACGCGCAGCGCATGGAGGCGGTTGGCCGGCTGGCCGGCGGCATCGCGCATGACTTCAACAACCTTCTCACCGTCATTCTCGGCTTCAGTGAATTCCTGATCGAGCAGCTGCCGCCGGAGGAGGCCACGCATCGTGACGCCACCGAGATCCGGGCGGCGGCACAGCGCGCGACCAGGCTGACCAGACAACTGCTGGCCTTCAGCCGGCAGCAGGTCCTCGAGCGCCGGGTCACCGACCTGGTGTCGACCACGCGCGACATGCTGCCGATGCTCGAGCGGCTCATCGGCGAAGACGTCGAGCTCAGGTTCACGCACGCGGCGGCCCCGCAGATGGTGCTGATCGATCCGGGACAGTTCGAGCAGGTGGCGATGAATCTCGTCATCAACGCGCGTGACGCCATGCCCTCGGGCGGCCGGCTGTCGCTGGTCGTCGATCGTGAAGATGTTGACGTGGTCCGCGCGGCCGATCTGGAGATCAGATCCGGGACGTATGTCGTCGTCGCGGTATCGGACACCGGCGTCGGCATGGACGCCGCCACGCTCGAACACATCTTTGAGCCGTTCTTCACGACGAAAGCGCCTGGCAACGGCACCGGTCTCGGCCTGTCCACCGTGTTCGGCATCGTCCGTCAGAGCAGTGGCGCGATCGCTGTGAATTCGGCTCCCGGCCTGGGCACAACGTTCCGCATCTACTTGCCTCTCAGTGAGGCCCCGGTTGCGGAACACGTCACCGCGAAAGCCGCCGCGCCCGCTGCAACGCCTGGAGGGACGATCCTGCTGGCTGAGGACGAACAAGGCGTCCGCGCGTTCCTCGAGATGGCGCTGACGCGCGCGGGGCATCGCGTGATCACGGCGGCCAGCGGGCTCGATGCCCTGGCGCTGGCTGAGAAGGCCGACGGCCCCATCGACCTGCTGATTGCTGATGTGGTGATGCCTGGGCTGTCAGGGCCCGAGGTCGCCAAT
>DATMJU010000078.1:0-2812 GCA_035553795.1 Vicinamibacterales bacterium | reverse complement strand
GTACGACCAAGCCCAGCTTGCCCTTGGACGCCATGCCGCTCATCGCCCCAAAGTGGCTGGCTTGCAGGCCGGCCGCTTTGCCGAGTTCACGAATATCGGCGGCTGTAAAGTCGCCTTCGAGCATCGCCAGCAAGTCCGCCGCGTTTCCGTTGACAGAGACGGAAACCGAGACTCGCTCCAGGCGGGAGAGAAACGCCACGCTCTCCTTGCCGGAGATGCCTGCTTGCCGGAGCAGACCGTCCAGTTCGGGAGCCAACCGCCTCCACTCCACGCCTGCGAGAAAAGTCGCGTCGGGGTGCGCGAACCGCCAGTCCGCCGCTTGCTCAGCGGAAGCGGTCACGCCCAGGATGGTTACCAGGAGGAGGACAACCCGACGCATGTTAATCCCATCGTGCGCTCAGATTCGCGCCGCGTCGATTCGGCGAATACCTTAGGCCGCACTCGCGTGTCCACTTTAGTCCGGGCGCGCCGCTTGGGCTTAGTCCCATCGCGCCGCTTGGGCTGAGGCGGTCGAGTCCCGAAATCAGGTGCGTGCGGGTAAGGCAAAATGAAATATGGAAACGCGACACTCCGTTTGTGCGCTCGATTGCCCGGATTGCTGTTCGCTGCTGATCAACGTCGACGGGGCCGGACGCGGGTCTCGACTGCGGGGCAATCCAGCGCATCCGGTCACGCAAGGATTCCTTTGCGGCAAGGTCGCGCAGTATCTCGAACGCAATTACCATCCCGACCGCGTGCTCTATCCGTTGCGGCGCACCGGGCGCAAGGGCACGGGGCAGTTCGCCCGCATCTCCTGGGATGAAGCTCTCGACACTGTCGCTGCGAACCTGGCGCGCGTGTCGGCGGAACATGGTTCCGAGTCGATCCTGCCGTACAGCTACGCGGGCACGATGGGCATGCTGCAAGGCAACGGCATGGACCGGCGGTTCTTCCACCGCCTGGGCGCGTCGCGGCTAGACCGGACAATTTGTTCGACGGCCGGTGGGCTTGGCTTGCTGGAAGCTCTTGGCGTGAGGCTGGGCCCAGAACCGGAGCAGATCGCGGACGCGAAGCTCATCCTCGCCTGGGGCGCGAACATCCACGGCACCAACGTGCACCTGTGGCCGTTCATCGTCGAGGCTCGACGACGGGGCGCGAAGCTCTACACAATCGATCCGGTATTGACCCGGACGGGAAAGCTCGCGGACCGGCATTTCTACATCAACCCGGGAAGCGACCTGGCGCTGGCGCTCGGGATGATGCAGGTGATCATCGCCGAGAATCTTTTCGACCGCGAGTTTGTTGCCAATCACACGCAAGGCTTCGACGAGTTGCGAGGCCTCGCGGCCGGCTACAAACCCGCGCGTGTGGAGGAACTGACGGGCGTCGCGGCGGCCGATGTTGCGTTTCTCGCCCGCGAGTTCGCGACGACGCGACCGGCGGTTATCCGCTTGAACTACGGCGTGCAGCGCTCTGAGCGGGGCGGGCGCGCCGTTCGCGCCATCGCTTCTCTGCCCGCACTGACAGGCGCATGGCGTGATGCCGGGGGCGGCGCTATGCTGTCGACGTCAGCAGCGTTCCAGTTCAACCGGCAGGCGCTGGAGCGGCCGGACTTGCAGTTGCGCTCGCCACTCGGACGCGAGGCGCGGCTGCTGAACATGACAACGCTCGGTGCGGTGCTGAACGAGACGCGCGATCCGGCGATTCACGCCTTGTTCGTCTATAACTCAAACCCCGCAGCCATCGCGCCGAATCAGAACGCGGTGCGGCGCGGTCTCGAGCGCGAAGATCTGTTCACCGTCGTCGCCGAGCACTTCCTCACCGACACGGCCGACTACGCCGACATCGTCCTGCCGGCGACCACGTTTCTGGAACACACGGACCTCTACCTCGCTTACGGTCACTATCACGTCCAGCTAGCGCGGCCGGCGCTCCATGCGCCCGGTGAGTGCAAACCGAACGCCGAAATCTTTCGCCAGTTGGCGATGCGCCTCGGCATCACCGATCCGGAACTGCAAGCCTCCGACGATGAGTTGATCGACGATGCCCTGCGCAGCGATGGGGAGTATCTGAAGGGCATTACGCGCGAGCGTCTCGACCGCGAGCATTCCATTCGCCTCAACATCTCGCCGCCGGGCGAGCCGTTCCGGCCGTTCGCGGACGGCAAGTTCGCCACGCCAAGCGGCAAAGTCGAGTTTGACGCAAAACTGCTCGACTATAAACCGCCGCTTGAGTCGAGACGAGGCGAGATGGCGGCTGGACGCTACCGGCTTGAGTTGGTCAGTTCCAAGCTCGACGACACGATGAATTCGACGTTCAGTTACCGGCCCGAATTGGATCGTCAGTTGGGCGAAGCGCACATGCATCCGGTGGACGCGGCTGCGCGTAGCATCACATCCGGGGACCGCGTGCGCGTGTTCAACGATCGCGGCAGCATTCTCGTCCGCGCTCGCGTGACGGCGGGACTGCGCGAAGGCGTCGTGCGCGTGCCAGGTGTCCGATGGGGCAAAATGGCGGAGGACCGGCAGACGGTCAACGTCCTGACGTCCGAGCGCCTCACCGACATCGGTAGTGGGGCGACGTTCTATAGCTGCCTCGTGGAAGTGGAAAAATGCGGAGACTGATCTTGGCCGCGGCGCTCGCGGCGTGTGTAATGGCTTGCCGAAAGAAGGACGGTCCGGCGACGATCGAAGGCCCGATCGAGATGCAAAGCGGCATTCGAGCGGCCGACCCGCGCGTCGCCGTGCAGTTCGTGAAAGGCTTCCATCAGGTGGAGGCGGGCGCGTGGCGCTGGGCGGCTCGCAGCTTCGCCGTAACGTTGAAGGTCCCCAGG
>DATMJU010000077.1:0-4008 GCA_035553795.1 Vicinamibacterales bacterium | reverse complement strand
CGGCCGGCACCGCGCTTGGCACCGAGACGGTGCAGGAGTTCAGGGTCGAGACCAACGCTTACGGCGCCGAGTTCGGACGCATGAGCGGCGGGCAGATCAACGTCATTACCAAGTCGGGCAGCAACACGTTGCGCGGCAGCGCGTACGAGTTCCACCGCAATGACGCGCTCGACGCGAAGAATTACTTCGACACGACCGGCAAGCCGTCGTTCACGCGCAATCAGTTCGGATTGACGCTGGGCGGGCCGTTGAAGAGGGACCGGTTGTTCCTGTTCGTCGGCTACGAAGGGCTGCGCGAAACCCTAGGGCGAACCATTACGTCGGCGGTGCCTGACCTCAACGCCCGCCAGGGGCTGTTGCCGGACACCGCGAATCCCGGACAGTTCGTCAACGTTGGCGTGCAGCCGGCCGTGGCGCCCTACCTGAACGCCTATCCCACGCCGAACGGCGCGAACCTTGGCGACGGCACCGCGCTGCACAGCTTTCAGTTCGATCAGCGTATCGAGCAGAACTTCGCGCAGGGACGCGTCGACTTCAACCTCTCGCCATCCACCCAGATGTTCGCGCGCTACACCCTCGATGACGCCGATCAACTGTTGCCGACCGACTACCCGCAGTTTCCCCGCACCTTTGTGTCGAACAACCAGTTCGTCACTGCCGAGTTGAAGCAGACCTACACGTCGAACTTCCTCGGCACGTATCGATTCGGCTACAGCCGGACGCGCGTGGGGCAGGACGTGCAGGCGAACACCACGTTGCCGCCGTTTGCGTCGGGACGCGATTTCATTGGCAACATCGATGTCGGCGGCCTGCAGCGCTTTGGCACGCAGAGCTCCGGCAACCTGCGTTTGCGGCAGGACGTCGCCAGCCTGCAGGCGGACATGGTGTGGAACCGCGGCCGTCACCTGGTGCGCATCGGCGGGCTCGCCGAGCACTACACGCAGGACATGGTGAACCCGACGTTCAGCCTCGGCACCTACTCGTTTGCCAACCTGCGCGCGTTCCTTTTGAATACGCCAACCAGCTTCATCGGACTGACGCCGACGGCGTCGTTCGAACGCCGCTGGCCGTTCTGGATCGCCGGCGGCTACGTGCAGGACGAGTTCCGGATCCACCCGCGCGTGACGCTGACGGCCGGCATTCGCTACGAGTTCATGTCGATGCCGGTAGACGAGGGCGGACGCGACTCCGCGCTGGTGTCGCTGACCGATCGCACCGCGCTGACGGGCCGGTTGTATGAAGGTCCTGACTACAACAACTTCTCGCCGCGATTGGGCTTCTCGTGGGACGCGACGGGCGACGGCCAGACGGCGGTTCGCGGCGGCTACGGCCTCTATTACGCGACCAACAGCTCGCAGAACCTGATCGTCACGGTCACCAATCCGCCGCAGACGCCGCGCGTTGTCTACCAGGCGCCGACGTTCCCGAATCCGCCGTTCGAGCGCGCGACGGGCCTGTCGATCCGGCCCGTGCAGTGGGACATCGAGACGCCGTCGATCCACGTGTGGAACGTCAACGTCCAGCGCGAGCTCGGCGCCGAGACCGCGGTCACCCTTGGTTACGCCGGTTCGCGCGGGCAGAACTTGCTGCGCAGCAACGATCTGAATACCGCCACGCCAACAACCGGCGCAGATGGCCGGCCGTTCTTCGCGGCCGGCTTGCCGCGTCAGAACACCGCGTGGACGACGATCGAAGCCAAGACCTCCGACGGCGACTCGTGGTACACCGCGTTCATCGTGGACGCGCGCCGCCGCTTCGCCAACGGCTGGTCGATGCAGGGTTCGTACACGTGGTCCGACTCCGAAGACACCACGCAGGCCTCGACGTTCTTCTCCGACGCGACCAACGGCACCACCTCCGCGTTCCCGGAATTCATCCCGGACTACAACCGCGGTCCGTCAGACTTCAACGTCCGTCATAACTTCGTCGCCAACGCGACCTGGGATCTGCCATTCGGCCGCAACCTGACCGGGGTGGCCGGTGTGCTGGCCTCCGGCTGGCGCGTGTCCGCCATCGGCACCTATCGCAGCGGTTACCCGCTGACGGTGTTCGTCCAGAACAACCGCTCGCGCTCGCAGTGGCAGCCCTCGCTCGGCCCCGGCATCGGCCGCGATCGTCCGAGCTACGCACCCGGCTTCGGTCCTGACAACGCGGTGACGGGCGATCCGAACCAGTGGTTCAATCCGGCGGCGTTCGCGTTGCAGCCGGCCGGCACGTTCGGCAACGTCGGCCGCGGCGACCTGGAAGGCCCGGATCTGAAGCTGGTGGACCTGGCGTTCGCCAAGGACGTGAAGTTGCGCGACGGTGCCGGCCTCGAGCTGCGCGTCGAAGTGTTCAACATTTTCAACCGCGCCAACTTCGGCGTGCCGAGCCTGGTGGCGTTTGCCGGCGCGGCGGACGGCGAAGCCGTGCTCGGCAACTTCGGGCGCATCCGCAATACGGTGACCAGCGCGCGGCAGGTTCAACTCGGCGTGCGCTTCAGGTTCTGATCGGCGCGTTTACACTTCGGACGCAAAGGAGACTTCTTCATGTCGTGGATCGCTTTGGCTTTTGGCGCCGCACTCTCGTGGGGCATGTATGGCGCGTCGCTGCACCGCGGACAGCTCGCGCTCGGCAGCCCGATGCGCGCGTTGCTCTGCGTGGGCGTGGCGTACTTCCTCATCGGCGTGCTCGTGCCCGCCGGCGTGCTCACCTCGCAGGGCGAGATGCGCAACTTCAATACCACCGGCACGACCACGGCGACCTTTGCCGGCGCGCTCGGCGCCATCGGCGCCGTGTTCATCATCTTCGCGTTCCGCAACGGCGGGTCGCCGACCTACGTGATGCCGATCGTGTTCGGCTTCGCGCCGCTGGTGAACGTGATCACGACGATGATCATTCACCCGCCGCAATCCTCGATTAACCCACTGCTATACCTCGGCTTTTTGTTAACGGCATCTGGCGCAGGAATGGTGCTGTACTTCAGGCCGACGAGTTAGTTCCCGTAAATATCTGCGGGGGCGGATCGGTATAGGGAAACGTATGCGCAAATTCGCTTTGATCGTGGGTGTCCTGGTGGTGGCGGCTGGTGTGGACGGGCTGGCGCAGCATTGGCCCGCCTGGCGCGGCCCCACGCATGATGGGGTCAGCACCGAGAAGGGACTGCCGGATACGTGGTCGGCGACCTGTGCCTCAACACCCGCAGCTCAGGCGGACGATGCGTCCAGTGGTCCCTACGCCGCCGACGCTGAACCCCAGCGCGGCGGGCAGCGGCCAGGCGGCGGAAACTTCGAGGGCCGCCCGTTGGTCCCGACCGTGTGCGACAAGATCGAGACCAAGAACGTGGCGTGGAAGCTGCCGCTGCCGGCGTACAGCGGCTCGACGCCGATTATCTGGGGCAACACCATCTTCCTGAACGTCGCCACCGGCACCAACACCGGTGAGCTCGAGCTGTGGGCGATCGATCGCAACAAGCAGTCGGTGATGTGGAAGCGGCAGATCGTCGCCGCCAACCACATGGAACGCAAGCAGAACATGTCCTCGCCGTCGCCGATCACCGACGGCAAGTACGTGTGGGTGATGACGGGTCTCGGTGTCCTGAAGGCCTTTGACTTCGCCGGCAAGGAAATCTGGATGCGCGACATCCAGGCCGACTACGGCAAGTTCGGGTTGAACTGGGGATACGCCAGCACGCCGCTGATGAAGGGCGATGCGCTCTACGTGCCCGTGTTGCACGGCATGAAGACGGACGACCCGTCCTACATCCTCAAGATTGACAAGCTGTCGGGCAAGACGATCTGGAAGGTGGAGCGCCCGAATCCGGCGGTCCGCGAATCTCCGGACGCCTACATCACGCCCGCCTGGATCGAAGCCGGCGGCCGCGCCGAACTCATCATCACCGGTGGCGACGTCGTCTCCGGCCACGATCCGGCGACCGGCAAGGAGTACTGGCGCGCCGACGTGCTGAATCCCGACCGCAACGGCGCGTATCGCATCGTGGCGTCACCGACGATCGTCAACGACCTGATC
>DATMJU010000076.1:0-7651 GCA_035553795.1 Vicinamibacterales bacterium | reverse complement strand
ACCTTGTTCGAAGCCGCGCTCGCCGCGCGCGAGATCCCGTACTACGTCTACAAGGGGCTCGGCTTCTTCGACGCCGAAGAGGTGAAGGACGTGCTCGCGCTGGTCGCTTACCTCGCGGACCCGGGCTCAAACCTTCGCGCGGCGGCGTTCATGCGTTCGCGAATCGTGTGGGTGTCGGATGAGGGGCTCAAACACCTGGCGCCGGGACTGGCATCGGCGCTCACCGGCGACGTGCCGGCCGCCATCGACGCGCTGGCCCCCGACGATCGCGAGCGGCTGCTGCTGGCGCGATCGGCCGTCGGCAAGTGGATCGAAGATGCGGATCAAGTGCCGCCGGCCGAGATCGTCGACCGCGTGCTGGCCGAGTCCGCCTATGCCGTCGAGATAGGCGGACCCGGATTCCGGCAGGCACGCGAGAACCTGAAAAAGGTGCGTGGATTGATCCGGCGCATCCAGAACCGCGGTTACACGACCCTCGCGCGCCTGACCGATTACTTCGACGGCCTTGCCGCCGGCGGCGACGAATCCAACGCCATCATCGACGCGGCCGATGCGGTCAACCTGATGACGGTGCACGCGGCCAAGGGCCTCGAGTTCCCCGTCGTGTTCATCGTCAACATCGGCAAGGGCAGCGGCGGTACTCGAGATGACATTCGAGTGCAGCCGGCACCGTTTGTCGACGGTGCCGATGACGAAAACGGTGATCCGGCGGTGGCCGTCACCGATCACGACAATCCTGAAGATCGCGATGACGATGAACGGGAGCATGAGGAGTCGAAACGGCTGCTCTATGTGGCCCTGACGAGGGCCCGCGATCGCCTGTACCTTGCCGGATCGCTGACCGGCGGCAAGCTCGTGCTACAGCGGGGCTCGATAGGAAAAGTGCTGCCCGGATCGCTGACGGCGGCCCTGGCGGCGGGCGGGGAAGGCGACGAAATCACGTGGCAGGGCGGATCGAGCGTGCATCCGCTGCGCCGGGTCCGAATTTCTTTGCCTTAGCGTCTGGGCATCCCATACAATTTCGTAGGTTTAAGGAGCCCCGCTACGTGCCACTGACGTGTTCGAACTGCGGCAATACCCGCAACTTCCTGGTGAAGACGCTGCAAATGCACGTCGTCCAGCTCGACGACACCCGGGTCGAAGTCTCTGAAGAGAGCAAGCCCGGCGTGATTGAAGTGCTGTGTGACGAGTGCGAGACCGCGCTGAACTTCGAAGAAGTGGAAGAGGCCATCCGCAAAGAAGTCCTGCTGACGCTCGGCGCGCGCTAGGCCGAGTCGCTCGGCTCGGCGTCTTCGAAGTAATCGCACTCCGGACAAACCCATTCACGCACGGGAGTTTTGATCTCCTGTGCTGATCCTGGGACGCGCGATACCGATTCGCGCGTAACCAGCCGCATGAACTCGCCGCACATCGGGCATTCTTTCGGCATCCGCGAATCCTAAACGCTCTCTCGTGTCCTTGACAACCTCGAGTGCGGCTTCTATCGTGGCATCAAGGTGTCACGTCCCAGGCGTTCCGACGCATCGCGAGTCGCGCTCGAAACGCTCGTTCCCCACGAGCGCGCCTACCGGCGCTCGCTTGCGGATGAAGTCGCGATAGATTTCCCGTCCTCGAGCGCGGCGATTGAGTACTTCCGCCGCGATCACGTCGAGACGGAACAGTCCACGCCAACCGCGAACGCAGAGATCACCATTTCGGCGTACCAGGCATTCTCCGGCGCGCTGGTGTCGCTCGACGTCGATGTGCCGCGCACGTGCGCGCTGTGCGGCGGACGCGGCGAGGTGTGGAGCGAGCCGTGCGATCCGTGTGACGGCCGCGGCCAGGCGCTGCAATCGCAGCGGCTGATGGTGAGCGTGCCGGCCGGTGTTGCCGACGGGCATCGCTTCAGCTTCAACCTGTGCCTGCCGCGCGGTCCGCGCACGCGCATCGACGTGCGCGTGGCGATCAGCGCGTGAAGCGGCACCCTCCTTCGCCAAGGCTACGGAGGGCAGGCCAATGAAACGCCACGTCGATTTTCTTGCCACGTTGTATGTCGCATGGGGCGCGATCTTCGCGCTCGTGGCGATTGCCGGCTTCGCGTTGGCGGGCGGCGCGTTCGCGATCGCGGGATCGACCGGACCGGTGCGCTTCGGATCCGAAATGGCGGCGCGCCTCACCGGCGTGACGATCACCGTGATCTCGCTGATCGCCCTGGTGTGGGCGGTGCTGCACCTCGCGGTGGGGCGGCAACTGAAGCGCTTGCGCCCTTCAGCGCGCCTCATGACGCTTGGGCTGGCGATCGGGAATCTGATCCTGCTGCCGTTCGGCACTGCGCTCGGGGCCTACTCGCTGTGGGTGCTGCTGAAGGATGAAGGGCGCAGGCTGTTTGAGCCTCCGGCATAGGTTCCAAGGGTTCCAAAAGGTTCCAAAGGTTCCAAGGGCGTTGTTCTGGCGGGGTGCCAGGTTATGGGTTCTCGTTCTTCGGACGTTTAGGCGGTCTAGGAGGGTCGGGTGTGCTCTCCAAGTGGCGAATGAGGCCTACCATGGCGTTGATCGCCTTCTTCGCGGCGTGTTCGGACAGCTTCAGTTCGTCTTCAGAAATCAGTCGCTGATCCCTCAGATCGATCAAGTGGTTCACCACCTCAACCAGAGACCCTTTAGCGATTCGCGCATAGCGCGCGAACTCCTTGTTTCCAAATTTTCCGAAGCCTTCGGCAATGTTGCTCGGCCCAGAGCGGACCGCATCATGAAGTTGATCGTGCAGTCGATACTTGCGCTTGACGTTGGGACGTTCGAGATACTCGTCGACTCTAAGTTTCAAGTCACGAGCTAACTGCCACGCAGCGATTTCCTGAAAGCTTCTCCATCGTCGCCCGCAGAATCTGAGTACCCGAAACTCTGGAACCCCGCCCGAACACTGCCCTTGGAACCTTTGGAACCCTTGGAACCTATGGAACCGCGTCGACGGTCCCCGCCGCTGTCCACGGCCCGCACCGCAGCACTCGCTTCGATGCGAGGTATGCGCCCTTGGTGAGGCCGTACTTCTTGATGGCCTCTTCTCCGTAGTGGCTGCAGGTCGGCGCGAATCGGCACTGCGCGCCCATCTTTCCGTAAAGCGGCGACAGCGTGGCCTGGTAGACGTGGATGGCGCCGACAGCAGCGGCAGCGGACCACTGCGCGCTTGCCGGGCGTCTTAAATCAAACGCGACCGCCAGTAGAACCACAATGGCGATCGCGCTGTAGCGCAAGCCCGGCCGGAGGCCGGGAACGGAATATTTAGAAACGGTCCGCAAACTCGCTGATGCCCGGGATGATCAGGCGCTGGCCGTTGATGCCTTTGATCACGCACATCAGGTGCAGCACCAGCTGCGCGAGCGCCAGCAGCGGCGTGAACAGGAATGCCACGCAGCCAAGGATGCCCAGCGGTCCGAGCAGGATACTGATCACGATCCACAGGAACAGCTCGGCGACCATCAACACGAGGCCGTGCTTGGCGTGCCACTGCACTTCCTTGTCGTCCTTTTCCGTGAGCAGCGGCACGAGCGCCAGCAGCCACAGATAGGACAACAGGATCATGACATTGCGATTGCTGGAGGGAGCGCTGCCAGGTGTCGCATCGGCCATTTCTGAAGTCTCCTTCGAGGGGTACGGGAGGGCAGTTTACCAATTTAGGGCGCGTGGTAAGCTGAATTTCTTATGACCACCGAGTTGGTCCTCGATGCGCTGAGAGGCGTCTCGGACCCGGACCTTGGCGTCGATATCGTGACGCTCAAGTTCGTCAAAGACATTTCGATCGAGGCCGGTCGCGCCGCCATCGTGCTGGAGATGGCCACGCCGTCGCCGCTGAAGCGCGACGCGATGTCGGCGCGCGTGCGCGAGGCCGTCGGCGCGCTCGCCGGCGTGCAGGACGTCGCGGTCACGGCCAATTTCGCGGTCAAGTCGGTTTCAGCTCCCGAGCATGGCAAGCCGCCGCTGCCCGGCGTCAAGAACGTGATCGCGGTCGGCGCCGGCAAGGGCGGCGTCGGCAAGACGACGGTCTCGGTGAATCTTGCGGTGGCGCTGTCGAAGATGGGCGCGCGCGTCGGCGTGCTCGACGGCGACATCTACGGCCCGAACGTGCCAATCATGTTCGGCCTGCAGGCGCAGCTCGAGTCCGACGAGAACAAGCGCATTCGCCCCGCCGAGAAGTACGGCATCCAGATCGTTTCGATGGGCTTCCTCACGCAGGAGGAAGCGCCGGTGATCTGGCGCGGCCCGATGCTGCACAGCGCGATCCAGCAGTTCTGCCGCGACGTGGCGTGGAAAGATCTCGACTACCTCGTCGTCGACATGCCGCCCGGCACCGGCGACGTGGCGTTGTCGCTGAGCCAGACGGTGCCCGCTGCGGGCGCGATTGTCGTCACGACCCCGCAGCAGGTGTCGCTCGCTGACAGCCGGCGCGCGGTGCGGATGTACCAGAAGCTGAAGATCCCGACCCTTGGTCTCGTGGAGAACATGAGCTTCTACGAGTGCACCAACTGTCATCACCAGGCGGACATCTTCGGTCACGGTGGCGGCGAGCAGGCCGCGCACCAGATGGACATTCCGTTTCTTGGTCGGTTACCTCTGTATCAGCCGATTCGCGTCGGCAGCGACCGCGGCATCCCGCTGGTGATTGCCGAGCCTGATTCGGCGGGCACCAAGGCCTTCACCGACCTGGCCGAAGCGGTCACGACGCAACTAGCGATCAGCGCCTACCAGGCGGTGCTTGCGAACAAGGGAAAGATTCCGCTGATCCAGGTGAAGTAAATGGCGTGGAAGATGCTGGGCGTCGTATCGCTCGCCCAGTTTCTTGGCATGACCCTCTGGTTCTCCGCGACCGCAGTCACCCCGCTCCTCATCGATCACTTCAAGATTGCCCCCGAGCACGCGCCGTGGCTCACCATGGCCGTGCAGGGGGGATTCGTCATCGGCACGTTGTTTAGTGCACTTACCAACATCGCGGACCTCCTCAATGCCCGCGTCCTGATGTTCATCGGATCGCTCGTGGGCGCGTCTGCCAACGCGGGACTGCTGATCGCGCCGGACGGCGCAAGTGCGATCGCGCTGCGATTCGTGACCGGAGCATCGCTGGCGCTGGTGTATCCGCCCGCGATGAAGATCGCCGCCGGTTGGTTTCGTGATGGTCGAGGATTCGCGCTCGGGCTGCTGATCGGCGCGCTCACGCTGGGCAAGGCGTTTCCGCACCTGTTGTCCGCATTGTTTGGTGCTGATTGGCGATCACCCATCGTGCTGGCATCCGTACTCTCGGTCATTGGCGGCGCGCTCGTCGTTCTGGTGGTTCGAGATGGACCGCACGTAGCGCCAACCTCGCCGTTCGATCCGCACGCGATCCGGCGCGTGTTCGCCAGCCGTGGCGCGCGGCTCGCCACGCTCGGATACCTGGGTCACATGTGGGAGCTCTACGCCATGTGGACGTGGATCGCGGTCTTCGCCTGGACCAGCCTGACCGATTCTGGCGTGGACGACGTGGCGGCCGCGGGATCGATGGCCGCCTTCCTGGCGATCGGCAGCGGCGCTGCGGGGTGCGTGCTGGCAGGATTCATTGCCGACCGAGCGGGCAAGGCACGCGTTGCCATGTGGGCGATGATCGTCAGCGCCTCATGCGCGGCCCTCACGGTGGTGGTTCACGGCGGGCCACCGGTGCTGCTGTACGCGCTCGTGATGGTGTGGGGCTTCTCGGTTGTGGCTGACTCGGCTCAATTCTCGGCCTTGGTAAGCGAACACGCCCCGCGCGAGCACGTCGGAACCGCACTGACCATGCAGGTCTGTCTCGGATTCCTGCTGACGATGGTCACGATTGAGCTATTGCCGTGGGCAGCCGGCTACGTCAGCTGGCGTTATGCCTCGCTCGTCCTCGTTCCGGGACCGCTGCTCGGCGCCTGGGCGATGTTTCGCATGCAACGTACAATTGGCTGACGGCCCGCATGCAGATCCCCTACACGAAGAAGACACTCGCCAACGGCCTCGACGTCATCGTCCATGAAGACCATCAGCTGCCGATGGTGGCGGTCAACATCTGGTATCACGTCGGCTCGAAGAACGAACGGCCCGGCAGGACTGGATTCGCCCACCTGTTCGAGCACCTGATGTTCGAGGGGTCGGAGCATCATGACCACGGCTTCTTTCCTCCGCTGCAGCGCGCCGGTGGACAGCTGAACGGGTCAACCAACGCGGATCGGACGAACTACTGGGAAGTCGTGCCGACCGGCGCGCTGGATTTGGCGCTGTGGATGGAATCGGATCGCATGGGGTACCTGCTGCCCGCGCTGAGCGAGCAGAAGTTCACCAACCAGCGTGACGTCGTGCTGAACGAGCGGCGGCAGAACTACGAAAACCGCCCTTACGGGCTTGCGGGCATTGCGCTGTCGTCCGCGATGTTCCCATCCGACCACCCCTATCACTGGCCGACGATTGGCTCTGCCGAGGATATTCGCGCCGCATCGCTGGACCTGGTGCGCGAGTTCTTCAAGACCTATTACCACCCTGCCAACGCGTCGCTGTCTCTCGCCGGAGACGTGGAGACCGAGCAGGCCTTCGACCTGGCGGAGCGCTACTTCGGCGATCTTCCCGCCGGACCGGCGGTGAAGCGAATCAGCATGACCGCGCAGCTACAAGAAGATGCGAACCTCTTCCTTGAGGATCGCGTCGAGCTGCCGCGCCTCTATCTGAGCTGGCACTCGCCGGCGATGTTCGGCGAGGACGACGCGGAGCTGGACATCGTGGCCGACGTGCTCGCGCACGGCAAGACGTCGCGCCTGTTCAAGACGCTGGTCTACGAACGGCGCGTGGCCACCGATGTGTCGGCCTATCAGCACTCGCGAGAGATGAGCGGGCAGTTTCAGATCGTCTGCACTGCAACGGCAGGCGTATCGCTGAGCGAGCTCAATACCGCGATCCTCTCGGCGATTGGCGAGCTGGCCGTCAACGGTCCCACGCCATCGGAGATCGAGCGCGGCGTGGCGCAGACCGAGGCGCAGTTCATCTATCGTCTGCAAACGATCGGCGGCTTTGGCGGCAAGGGCGATCAGCTCAATGCCTACAACACGTTCGTCCGCGATCCCGGATACTTCACCGTCGACAGGCAGCGGTATCTCGATGTGACCAGCGGCGACGCAGCGGCCGCGGTGACGCGATGGCTGATCAAGGCGCCGCACGTCACGTTGAGCGTCGTGCCAAAGGGACGCCGCGAGCTGGCGTTGCCGGGCGCCGTTGAGGTGCGGGTGTCATGAGCATCGATCGCACGCAACTGCCGATTCCCGGCGCCGATCGCCCGTTTGTCTTCCCGCGCATCGTGCGCCGGACGCTGCCCAACGGCCTCGAACTGCGCGCGGTCCGCCACCGGTCGGTGCCGGTGGTGTCCGTGGTGCTGCTGATGCCTGGCGGCTCCTCGGTCGACCCTGCCGAGCGTCATGGCCTGGTGTCGATCACCGCCGGCCTGCTTGACGAAGGCAGCCGCGGACAATCAGCGCTCGACATCGCCGATCGCATCGCGCGCATCGGCGGCGACCTCGACATCGAAGCCGGCATGGATGCCGTGGTCGTTGGCCTGACAACGCTCGATCGTTTTTGTGAGACCGGCCTCGCGCTCGTTCGCGAAGTCGTGGTCGAGCCCAATCTCGCCAACGATGAC
>DATMJU010000075.1:0-6218 GCA_035553795.1 Vicinamibacterales bacterium | reverse complement strand
CCTGGGGACTGTCGTCCCTCGTGCTCTACCCGCGGTCCGGCGGCGCGGCGGTCACCCCCATCTGGCCGACGGTAGGCCTTGCTGTCGCCCTCACCTTCATCGGCGGCTACCGGCTGCTTCCCGGCATCGTGCTCGGCTCGTTCCTGCTCAACATCCGGGACGGCTCGCTGGCGTATTCCGCGCTCCTGGCGCTCGTGCAGGTGATCCAGCCGGTGGTGGCGGTTCGCATCCTTCGCACCATGAGTTTCGATCCTCGGCTCGAGCGCGTGCGTGATCCCGTCATCCTGATGATGGTGGCGGGCCCGATCGGCGCGCTGGCCGCGGCCATTCCGGCGATCACCATCCAGCACCTCTTTGGCTTGTACTCGTCGCAGTACGTGCCGTACTACTTCACGCTCTGGTTCCTGCGCGACTGGCTCGGTGTGATGGTGACGGCCCCGCTGATCTTCGCGTGGCTTTACGGCCGGCCGATAGAGTGGACCTGGAAGCGCATCGGCGAGGGGCTCGCGCTGTTCTTCACGCTGTTTGCCGGCGCGCAGCTGATGTTCGGGCTGTGGGGCATCTTCGCCACTCGCGACGTGCCAATCGCGTTCGTGTTCTTTCCGATCGTCGGGTGGGCCGGGCTCCGGTTTGGGACGCGCGGTGCGGCGACCGTCGTCGCCTTGATCTCAGGATTCGCCGTCGTGATTGCCGGCATGGGCGTTGGGCCGTTCGCAGCGTTCTCGGTCGAGTTCACGCAGTTCCTGCTGTTCACGTTCCTCGCGCTTGGTTCGCTGAGTGGATTGCTGCTGGCCGCGATCATGGCGGAACGAGACGATGCGCTCACCAAGCGCTTGTTGCTCGAAGAGCAGTTGCGTCACTCGCAGAAGATGGAAGCGGTCGGCCGGCTGGCCGGCGGCATCGCGCACGACTTCAACAACCTGCTGACCGCGATCATCGGCTACACCGAGATCGTGCTGCACTCGCTCGATCCGAAAGACGAGCGGCGTGCCGACGCCGAGGAGATTGGCCGCGCCGCGATGCGCGCCGCGGACCTGACGCGGCAGATGCTGGCGTTCAGCCGGCGCCAGGTGCTGCAGCCGAAAGTCATCGACCTCAATACCGCGCTCAGCAAGGTTGAGCCGATGCTCCGCCGGGTGATCGGCGAAGACATCGTCATGACCGTGACCGGCAAGGCGAGCAATGCGTTCGTCCGCGTCGACCCCGGGCAGGTCGAGCAGGTGGTGATGAACCTGGTGGTCAACGCGCGTGACGCGATGCCGCAGGGGGGACGCCTGTCCGTGGAAACGTCGGACGCGTTGCTGGCGCCCGAAGACATTGGCGATCAGCCGGACGCGCGGCCCGGACAGTACGTGATGCTGTCGGTGACGGACACCGGCACCGGCATGGCGCCGGAAGTGCGCGGGCGCATCTTCGAGCCGTATTTCACGACCAAGGACGTCGGCAAGGGCACAGGGCTTGGCTTGTCGACGGCCTATGGCATCGTGCGGCAGAGCGACGGTCACATCTCGGTGTCGAGCGAAATCGGGCTCGGCACGACGTTCCGCATCTACCTGCCGCGCGCTGAAGCGCCGGAGCAGGTGGCGCAACAACCTGGTGTCGAGCGGATGCCGGACGGCACCGAGCACATCCTGCTTGTTGAGGACGACCCGTCGGTTCGCCGGTTGTCGAAGGAGTTGCTGACGAGGCTTGGCTATTCGGTGACGGAAGCCGCATCCGGACGCGCCGGATTGGCGCTGGGCAGCGACGACACGAGGCATTTCGATCTGGCGCTGTGTGACGTCATACTCGGGGACATGAGCGGCCCTGCCGTGGCCGAGGCGCTCAGCGCGCTTCGTCCCTCCATTCGTGTCTTGTACATGTCGGGCTACACGGATGAGGCTATCGTGAGGACTGGCGTGCTGGAGGAAGGCAAGCCCTTCCTGCAGAAGCCGTTTACGCCCATGCAGCTGGCCAGGAAGATTCGCGAGGTCCTGGACGAACCGGAGACGGGGTCGTTGTGATCGGGCAGACCATCTCGCACTACAAGATCCTGTCACGCCTCGGCGCAGGCGGCATGGGCGTGGTCTACGAGGCGGAAGACACGCGCCTCGGCCGCAAGGTTGCGATCAAGTTCCTGCCTGATGAAGCGAACGCCGACGCCGACGCGATCCAGCGGTTCCAGCGGGAAGCGCGCGTCATTTCGAACCTGAATCACCCCTACATCTGCACGCTCTATGACATCGGCACCCACGAAGGGCGCCAGTTCATGGTGATGGAGCTGCTGGACGGGCAGCTGCTGAAGGATCGCATCAGCAAAGGCACGCTCGCGGTAGAAGAGGTGGTCGAGCTCGGCGCGCAGATGGCGGACGCGCTCGACGCCGCGCACAGCCAGGGCGTGGTGCATCGCGACATCAAGCCCGCCAACCTGTTCGTGACGCGGCGCGGCACGATCAAGGTCCTCGACTTCGGCGTCGCCAAGCTCGGCGAGGCCGGACGCACGGATCCGGGCGCGACCATCGCCGGCACCGATCAACTCACCACGATGGGGACGACGATCGGCACCATCGCGTACATGTCGCCGGAGCAGGCGCGCGGCCAGGAGATCGACCCGCGGAGCGACCTGTTCTCGGCCGGCGCCGTGTTGTACGAGATGGCGTGCGGCCAGTTGCCCTTCCAGGGGACGACGCCCGCCACGATTTTCGAGGGCTTGCTGACGAAGGCCCCGGTGCCGCCGTCGCAGATCAACGCCGATGTGCCGGCCGAGCTCAATCGCATCGTGCTCAAGGCGCTCGAGAAGGATCGCGAAACACGGTATCAGGGCGCCGCGGAGCTGCGCGCCGACCTCAAGCGGCTGAAGCGATCCTCCGAGTCCGGGATGATCGCCGCGCAATCGGCCTCTTCGACTCGTGCTCGCGTTCAGGATCAACGCGAACCGTCGCCCAAGGCCGGCTCGCAGTCACGGTGGAAAGTTCCCGTGCTTGTTGGCGCGCCGGTGGTTACCATCGCGCTAATCGCCGGATTCATGCTCTACCGGCAGACCGCAACGCCGGCACTGACGCAGCAGGACTCCGTGGTGCTTTCGGCAATGGTCAATCGCACCGGCGACACGATGTTCGACGACACGCTCGGTGAGGCGCTCGCCTTGCAGCTGCGCCAGTCGCCGTTCCTGAACCTCGTGCCGGAGCAGCAGGTGCAAGCCACGCTGCGGCTGATGGGTCGCGAGCCGTCGACGGCGGTCACCGCCGAGATCGGCAGGGAAGTCTGCCAGCGTTCCGGAGCGAAGGCGCTGCTTGGCGGCACGATCGCGATGCTCGGGTCGTCGTATGTCCTGACCTTGAACGCGCAGGATTGCGTGGAGGGCAAGGTGTTCGCCGAGGAGCAGGTGCAGGCGCCCTCCAAGGAGTCGGTGCTGGGAGTGATGGGCACGGCGGTGTCGGCATTTCGCGAGAAGCTCGGCGAGTCTCTTGCGTCGATCCAACGCTACGACACGAAGATCGAGGAAGCGACCACTGGTTCGCTCGAAGCGCTGAAGGCGTACAGCCAGGCGCTGCGGACGCGACGCACGAGCGGCGATTTTGATTCGGTGCCATTCTTCCGGCGCGCCATCGAGCTCGATCCGAACTTCGCCCTCGCGTACGCGCGGTTGGGCACGGTCTACTACAACCTCCGCCAGACGGAGGAAGGGCGCGCGAATACCAGGCGCGCGTTTGAGCTCCGCGAGAAGGTCAGCGAAGGCGAACGCCTCTACATCGAAGCCAGGTATTACACCGAGGTCGAGAACAACGCCCAGAAAGCGATCGACGCCTATAACGTCTGGCTGGCCACGTATCCCAACGAGTACACGGCACTGACGAACGTCGCGTTGCTGTACAAGCGGCTGGGCAATCGCGAAGAAGCGCTACGCAAGCTCGAGCTTGCGACGAAGGTCGCGCCCGATCAGCCGCTCGGTTGGACGAACCTGGGGCAAACCTACCTCGAAGCGAGCCAGTTCACCGAGGCGCGGCGCGTCTACGAGACGGCCGTGAAGCTGCAGGACTCGACCAGCGCGCGCGTCGGGCTCTATGAGTCGGCCATCATGCTCGGCGACATGGCCCTGGCGGAACAGCAGGTTGCCGCGGTTCGTGGCCGCCGCGACGAAGTAGACATGATTGGCATCCGCATGTTCGCCGCGCTGTATCGCGGGCGGATGAAGGAAGCGGCGGAGCTGGCCACCGAGTACCAGGCGCGGTCGGTCGCGCTCAGCCGCGGCCCCTCGGCGGGTCCACGCATCATGACCGTCGCGATCAACGAGGCGATCATGGGATTGGTTGACGAGGCCAAGGCACGGGTCGCCGCGCTCGAGCGTGACGGCCTCACCAACGAGCAAACCTTCGACGATCAGCTGGTGATCGCCGCCCTCACCGAGGATGCGGCGTGGGCGCGGGACGTGCTGCCACGCGCGGTCGCGGAGCAGAAGGCGAGCGGTCCGGCGTCGGACGGCGGCGTTGACGGCGCAAAGCTCGTCAATGCGATTGCACTGCTTGCCGAGCGCAGGCCGGCGGAAGCGGCAGCCATGATGGAGCCGATCTCCTTCCGAATCGGCTTGCACGACCTGATCAGCATCTGGTCGATCGCGAAGATGCGCGCCGGTGACGCGGCGTCCGCATTGAAGGGGTTCACGTTCCTCGTATCCCCTGAAGCTCACAACGGACTGAACACGTCATACGCCTACTCGCACGCGATGCTGGGCCGCCTCTACGCCCAACTCGGACAGCCCGGTGAGGCCCGCAAGCACTATCAACGGCTCTTCGAGCTCTTCAAGGACGCCGATCCTGACCTGCCGATGCTGATGCAGGCTCGCGAAGAGTTCGCCAAGCTCGGATCGTAATCATGCGCATACGCATCACCACGTTTGTCCTCGTGCTCCTCATTTCGTCGACGGCCTGGGCCCAGGCGATCGAATACACCCTGTCGTTCCCGGCGCCCGAGCATCGCTGGATGCAGGTGCAGGTCAGGTTTCCGAACGTTCCGCCCGGCACGCTGCAGGTGCGCATGGCACGGACGTCACCCGGCCGCTACGCCCTCCACGAGTTTGCGAAGAACGTCTTCGACGTGGCCATCACCGGCGGCAAGGGGCAGGCGTTGTCCGCCACGCGCCCGGATCTGCATCAATGGGACATCGCAGGCCACGACGGCACCGTGGTGGTGACCTACAAAGTGTTTGGCGATCGGACGGATGGCACCTATCTAGGCATCGACGACATGCACGCGCACATCAACATCCCCGCGGCGTTGATGTTTGCGCGCGGCTGGAACGAGCGGCCGGCGCGCGTCACATTCGTCCAGCCTCCGGGCCGGAACTGGAAGGTTGCCACGCAGCTCTTCCCGACTGCCAACCCGCTGGTATTCACGGCGCCGAACATCCATTACCTGATGGATAGCCCGACGGACTTCAGCAACTTCACGCTGCGGGAATTCACCGTGGACGATGGCCGCAAGCGGAACGGACCGCCGCCGACCTTCCGCATCGCGCTGACGCACGATGGTACGGAAGCTGAGGCGGATGCGTTTGCCAAAGACGTGGAGAGGATTGTCCGGGAGACCATCCCCATCTTCGGCGAGCTGCCGAACTTCGAGACCAACACCTACACCTTCCTGAGCACGTATCTGCCGTGGGCGAGCGGTGACGGGATGGAGCATCGCAACAGCACCTCGCTGACCAGCTCTGGAGCGCTGCGCAATCCGCAACAACGCGCCGGCATTCTCGGCACCGTCGCACACGAGTTCTTCCACGCCTGGAACATGGAGCGACTGCGCTCGGCTGGCGTGGAACCCTTCGACTTCGAGCAGGCCGACATGAGCGATGACCTGTGGCTCGGGGAAGGCTTCACCAACTACTTCGATGGCCTGATTCAACACCGCGCCGGGCTGACGACCATCGACACGTTCGCCGGGGAGCTGGCGGGTGTGATCAACACCGTGCTGTTGAGCCCCGGTCGCATGTTCCGAAGCGCCGTTGATATGAGCCGGCTGGCGCCGTTCGTTGACGCCGCTGTTTCGATCGATCGGACCGCGTGGCCGAACCTGTTCATTTCCTATTACACCTACGGCCAGGCGATCGGGCTGGGCCTGGACCTGTCGCTGCGCGATCGCTCGGACAACAAGGTGACCGGCGATGCGTTCATGAGCGGGCTGTGGGCGCAGTTCGGCAGGCCTGGACAGAAGGAACCGGGCAAGGTCAGTGTGACCTACACCGT
>DATMJU010000074.1:0-6048 GCA_035553795.1 Vicinamibacterales bacterium | reverse complement strand
GGCTTCGGCGTCGTCGCCGACAAGATTCAGAAAAACCTGTTCGGCTCGAAGCAGGTCTACGAATTCATCAGGCCGATGAAGACCGTCGGCGTGATCAACCGCAACGACGACAAGCGCATCATCGAGATTGCCGAGCCGTTCGGCGTGGTCGCCGCGATCATCCCCTCCACCAACCCGACGTCCACGGCGATCTACAAGATCCTGATCTCAATCAAGGCACGCTGCGCGGTGGTGATGACGCCCCACCCGTCGGCGGCGCGGTGCATCACGCAGACCGCCGACATCATGTACGAGGCCGGCCGCAAGGCCGGCCTGCCGGATGGCGCGATCGGCTGGATGAAGACGGTCACGCTCGAAGGCACGCAAGAGCTGATGAAGGCGCGCGAGGTATCGGTCATTCTCGCGACCGGAGGCATGGGCCTGGTGCGCGCGGCCTACAGCGCCGGGAAGCCGGCGTACGGAGTCGGCCCCGGCAACGCGCCGTGCTACATCGAGTCCACCGCGGATGTCCGCAAGGCGGCCAGCGACATCTTGATCGGTAAGTCCTTCGACAACGGCGTGCTCTGCTCGTCACCGAATTCCGTCGTGGTCGACCAGGCGGTCGACGCGGAAGCGCGGCGCCAGTTCCAGGAACAGGGAGGCTACTTCCTGTCAGCAGCCGAGACCGAAACGCTCGCCAAGCAGCTGATCACGCCGCAACGATTGCCGAACCCAGCGTTCGTCGGCAAGTCGGCGGTCTACATCGCGCAAAAGGTTGGCATCACGGTCCCGCCGAACACGCGCGCATTGATCGCAGAGCTGAAAGGCGTCGGCCGCGATTATCCGCTCTCTATTGAAAAGCTGTGCCCCGTCCTCTCCTACTACGTTGTCAAGGATTGGCGCGAGGGCTGCGAGCGCTGCAAGGAGATCCTCCGCTACGGCGGCATGGGCCACACCATGTCGATTCACTCGCAGAACGAAGCGGTGATCCTGGAGTTCGGCCTGCACAAGCCGGCCTATCGCATCTGCGTGAATACGCCGAGCACCCTCGGAGCGATTGGGTTCACGACCGGCCTCGATCCGGCCATGACGCTCGGCTGCGGCGGATTCGGCGGCAACATCACGTCGGACAACATCACGCCGCGCCATCTGATCAATGTGAAGCGGGTCGCCTTTGAGATACGCCCGGCTCCGTCGGTTCCAAAGGCGCCAGGGGTTCCAGAAGCACCAAAGGCCTCGTTCGCAAGTGCGGCTCCAGCGGTGCCGAGTTTGCCCAAAGCACCCCTCAAGCCGACTCCGGAGCCGATTGCCGCCGACTCGCTGACCAGCCGCATCGACAAATTTCTGGCGAACCGCCTCGGAACCAAACCCCTGGAACCCTTGGAACGATTGGAACCACTGGAACCCGCGAAGCCCGAGCAATTTGTCTGCGAGGACGATGTCCGTGCGGCCGTCCGAGCGGGAAAGAAATTGCTGATCGGCGAGCGGACAATCGTTACCCCAGCCGCACGTGATGCGGGCGACGCTGCGAAAATCTTCGTATATACGGGCTTGACTCAGCCGTAAACAACTGAGCCATAACAGGTTGACCATTAATTCGGTCGCGTGTTACCCTGCCTGCGGTCGAATTTTCCATTGAACCCGATGCGCAGAACGACATGCCTCCCCTTCGTGCCGGTGATCACCGGCCTGCTCATCGCGGCAGGCTGTGCGTCTGGCCCTCGCTCGCAGGCCGTCACCGTCGTTCCCCAAACACCAGTTCCGCTCGCGGCGGTGCCGGCGACGCAACCGGCTGTTGATCCGATCGCGGTCCTGATCGCGACGTCGGATCGCCACTTCGAAACCGGGCGGGATGAACTTGCGCTCGGGCACCTCGAGCGCGCCAAGGCCGAATTCGATCGCGCGCTGGATACGCTGCTGGAGTCGCCGGACGGCGCCCGCGGCCAGGCCCGCCTCCGCGAACACTTCGATCGGCTGGTCGATCGCATCAGCGTGCTCGAACAGGCCGCGCTTCGCACCGGCGACGGATTCTCGGAAACCAAGTCTGAGCCCGCCGCGATTGACTCGCTGCTCGCGATCGAGACCTTCGAATCCGCCACGCCCAAAGCTGCCACGGCCGAGACCGTGCAGGCCGACCTCGAATCGACCACCCACGACATTCCAATTCCGACCAACGATCGCGTCCTGCGTTACGTCGAGCTGTTCCAGGGGAGGCTCCGCGACTTCCTGACCGAGGGCCTGTCTCGCGGCGTGCAGTATCTGCCGATGATTCAGCAGACGTTCCGCGCGGAAGGGCTGCCGCTCGACCTCGCCTATATCCCGCTGATCGAAAGCGCATTCAAACCGTCCGCGCTGTCGCGCGCCAAGGCGCGCGGCGTGTGGCAGTTCATGCGCGGCACCGCCCTCGAGAACGGCCTGCGTGCCGACTGGTATATCGATGAGCGCGCCGACCCGACCAAGTCGACGCTGGCGGCCGCAAAGTACCTAAAGACGCTGCACAAGATGTTCGAGGACTGGCACCTCGCGATGGCGTCGTACAACGGCGGCCCCGGCCGCGTGAAGCGCGCGCTGACGCGCAGCCGCCAGAACGACTTCTGGAAGCTCACCTCGACGACACGCTATCTGCCGCGTGAGACGCGCGAATACGTGCCGATGATTCTTGCCGCGGTGATCATCGCCAAGAACCCCGCGAAGTACGGCTTTGACATCGTCCCGATGCCGGCCACGCCCAGCGAGACGGTCACCGTGCCGCCGGCGCTCGACCTGCGCCGCGTTGCCGAATGGGCGGGCGTGCCGATGGACGACATCCAGTCGCTGAACCCGGAGTTCCGCCGCTGGACGACGCCCACCAAGGCCGGCCAGTACACGGTCAAGGTGCCCCAGGGCACCGCCGACAAGGTTCGCGAGGGTCTCGCGGCTGCTGGGCCGTCCCAGCTCAACGCCATGCAGAGGCACACGGTGAAGCGTGGCGAGACGCTGGCGACGATTGCGAAGAAGCTGCAGGTCAGCCGCGCCGATCTCGCTGAAGCCAATTACCTCAAGACGACATCACGTGTCGCGGTTGGCGCCAAGCTGATCATCCCGCGCATGCCATCCGCCGCGCTGCTCGCGCGCGCCAGCGCCGGCGAGCTCGAAACGGTCGCCGAAGCCATTGCCATTGATGTGCTGAAGGAAACCGTTCCGCTGGCCGCGCCCGTGACGCAGCGCCGCGTCTACCAGGTGAAGCGCGGAGACACGCTGTCGCTCATCGCCCGCAAGACCGGCACGACCATCGCGCAGTTGAAGAACTGGAACAAGCTGAAGACGACGACCCTGAAGATCGGGACGCGGCTGCTGATCCAGTCGCCGCGCCCCGCCGTTCGCTAACTACGCCGACGCAATCTTTCCGCCGACGGTGCTGCTCGCGCGCAGGGACTTGATGCCCTGCTCGATGCGCTCGGCCACCTCGCGCTCACGCTGCAGGGCGCGCAGCGTGTTCTGCGCTTCCTGGACCATGAAGTCGAGACGGGCAATCTTCTCGCCGACGTGATCGATCACCGCGCGCTGCTCCCCCAGCATCTCGAGGTTGACGTTGATGTCGTCGAGCAGGTTGGTGATGGCGTTGGCGCGGGTCTGCACCTCTTCGACCATCTTCCGCCGCGCTTCGATGGCGACGATCTTCGTGTCGGTGTCGTCGACGCGGCTCAGCAGGTCCTCGACCTTGGCGCGCAGGTCGGTGACCTCCGACCGGTGGTCGGTCACAAACTGCAGATCCGCCTTGCTGCGGCTGCTGATCTTGTGGACGCTCTCGACCTCGGCCTTGACGGCCTGGACGAGCGCTTCGCGCTCGGCGATGGCCTTGATCTTGGCTTCCACGCTTTCCGTGGCGCGCGTGAGATCCAGGAGTCGCTGCTCGAAGGTTGAGATCTTCTTTTCAGAGAACGCCAGCTGCGTGCGGCGCTGCTCGAGCTGCTTGACCATGGTCTCGGCGCGCTTCAGCTGATCCTCCGCGGCCTCGGTCTGCGTGACCGCGTCGCGCTGGCGGGCCTGCACGCGGGCCAGCTCGGTCAGCAACTCTTCCTTGACGCCGGCAGCGCGTCCCAACTCGTCGCTGACCGCCTGCACCTGCTTGAGGCGCTCGGCGGTTTCGGCCGCCAGGCCCTTGCCCTGCTCGACCAGTTCGGTCAGCCGGGCGGTCTGGTCGTGAATGACCGATTCGTCCTGCTTGACCGACTCGGCCAGCTGCCGTGACGTGTCGAGCGACTGGGCCAGCGCCGCCACCTGCGTGGTGATTGGCACGAGGCGCGTCTGCATCGCGGCCACGCCGTCCAGCTTCTGCTGCACGTCCACCACCTGCGTGCCCAGCGTGTCGCACAGGCTCTTGAGGCTTTCGACTTCGTTGCGGCGCGCCAGCTGCTCGCTCAGCTTGCGATCGTTGTCGGCGGTCAACACGTGCAGGTTATTGACGCGGCTTTCCAGCTTCTCGATGAACTGCAGGCGCGCGCCGACGCGCGTCAACTGCGCGTCAAGCTCGGCCGCGAGTTCGCCAAGGCGCGTTGCCGACTTGGTGCCCTCGTCGACCGTCGCCATCTTGCTGAGCACCGCGTCCATCTTCGATTCGAGTTCGGGCGTGCGGGACAGCAGCGCGGTCGCGCGCTCGCCAAACGCCTCCAGCGAGGCGCGATCGGCGGACAGCTTGTCGCGCAGCTGCGCGGCCTCGGCGAACGACTTGTGGAAGTCGCCGATCTCCGCGCGCAGCTGGTCGAGATCCTGCCGCGACTGCTTCAGCGCCTCGTGCTGCGCCTGGGTGCGGCGGCCCATCTCGTCCACCTGCGCGAGGCGCTCACTCAGCGACTCGAGCGCGCCCTGCTTGCGGGCCATTTCGTCGGCCTGCGCCATCAGCGTCTGGAAGGCCTTGCTCAATTCGTCGGCGCGCTGGTTCATCGCCGACAGCGACTTGTCCTTCTGCAGGACGCCGTCCATGCGCGCTTCCGATTCGGCCACCGCTCCCGACAGCGCGCGCAGACGGTGATCGAACTGGTCGAACTCCTTGCGGTCGACCGACAGGCGTTCCACCGTGGTCTTGAGGTACTCCGACAACCCGCGGCTTTCCTTGTCGAGGCGCGCGAACTCGCGCCCGAACTCTTCACGGGCCGTGGTCGCCGCCGACAGCTGCGCGCTGGTTTCCTGCGCCAGCTTTTCCATGCGGGCGACGGTGTCTTCCGCGCGCGCCACCTGCTTGCTGCCTTCGTTCAGCTTGGCGATCTGCACGTCCATCGCCCACACCATCTCGTTGAGACGGTTGGCCTCGACGACCGCGCGTTCGACGGCGTGCTTCTGCGATTCGAGCGCCTTCGCCTTCGCCGACACATGTTCGGCAAGCGCGTTCAGCGACGTCAGGCGCTCCTCGGTGTTCTTGCTCAATTCCTGAAGCTGGACCAGCGGTCCGAGCTTCTTCTCGATCTCCTTGACCGCCTCGGTGGCGGCCGCCGAGTCATCCTTCGCCTCGCGGGACATTTCGCGAATGCGTCCGAACTCGGTGGTGAGCTGCGCGCCGACCGAACGAATCACATCCAACTCGCCCTTCAGCGTCGCGACGTTCTCGACCGACTTCACGACCTCGGCGGTCGACGCTTTGAGCGTGACGCGCAGGTCTTCGAACGAGCTGCGTTCCTTGCGGAGCGTTTCGATGGTGGCCTGGTTCTCGAGCGCCTGCGACGCCAGCTGATTCACGGCGAGGCGGTGCTTCTGCAGCTCGCCATCGGGCGCGGTGATCTTCTCGGAGACGCGCTGCGCTTCGTTGACCTGGTCGAGCAGCGCGCCGATGCGCTTCTCGATCTGCTCGAGGCCCTTGGCGCGATCCTCGTAGCCGCCAACCTTCTGCCCGAGCTCGTCGAGCTTCTTCAGCGCCGCGTCGGCCTTCTGGCCGACCTGGTCGAGCGACTTGCTGGTTTGCGCGAGCTTCGACGTGCCGCTGGCCATCTGGGTGAGCATGGCGCTGAGGGCGGCGCGCTCTTCCCGGGCCTGTGCGACGAGCGTCTGGAGTTCGTCGGCCTGCTGCTTCTTGTTGCCCTGATTTCCACCAAAAAG
>DATMJU010000073.1:0-6778 GCA_035553795.1 Vicinamibacterales bacterium | reverse complement strand
GCCCAGAACCCCTCGAAGGCATCAGCCTGCCGCAGCGAAGAGCGGAGCCGATCGAACACCCGGTTGCTCAGCGGGTTTCGATCCGCGAACGCGGTCAAACCTGGTGGCATCAGGAACACCTGCACCAGGCGGTCGCCTTCCGGAAACGGCAGCGGCCGGATCATGGTGGCGTTCACCACGGCAAGCACCGCGGTGGCGGCGCCGGTGACCAGCGCCAATGTGACGATCGAGGCGACCGCGTAGGTCTTGCGTGACAGCAGGCCGCGCACGGAGTGGCGCAGGTCCCTCAGCAGGGTGTCGGTCATGACCAGCAGTGATACAGAATGTGGGGACGTATCGGCAATATTGATTATTAGTGACTTTGAATTCGTCAGAATCGATAGATACTCTGTGTCTGATATGGACGCCAGGCACCTCGACACGTTCCATGCGGTGGTCCGCTGCGGCTCGTTGCTCGCGGCGGCGAAGCAGCTGCAGTGCGCGCAGTCGACGATTACCGTGCGCATCCAGGAGCTCGAGCAGGAGCTTGGCGCGCCGCTGTTTGCCAGGCTCGGGCGCAAGTCCGTGCTCACGGAGGCCGGCCACGCGGTGTTCGAGCGCAGCGCGAGGATCGCCGACAGCATTGCCGCCCTCAAGGATGTGGCGGCGCGATATGTCGGGGGGGCCGCGGGGCGGATTCGTCTTGGTGTGATCGAGCCGACGGCGTCGCACCGGCTGCCGCCGATCCTGACCGCGTTCTATCGCACGCGTCCAGGTCTGCAATTGGCGATTGAGGCCGGAGGAGCCGAACGGCTGCAGCGCCTGGTGTCGGAGGGCGAGCTGGACTTCAGTATCTCGTCGGCGCCAACGCTTGGTTCCGCGCTGCATTTCGAGCCGCTGTTCGACGAGCCGATCGGGATGCTGGTGCCAAAGGGGCATCCACTGGCGTCGCTCCGCCGCATCGCCCCGGAGGACTTACAGCGGCATGCGATCGTGCTGACGGATCGCGGGTGTGCCTATCGCCGATCGATCGAAGGGGCGCTACGCGGCTTGACGTTGCCCACCGTCATCGAGGTGGCCAGCACCGTCGTCATGCGCGAGTTCGTGACGGCAGGGATCGGGGTTGGTCTCATGCCCCTGCTGGGCGCAGCCGCGCCGAATGCGGTGGTGCGCAAGGTGCATGGCGTGACGATGACGCTTCCTGTGGGTTTGGTGACCCGGACGGATCACGCGCTGTCGCCGGTGCAGGGAGAGTTGCAGGCGAAGCTGCGCGTGGAGCTCAAACGTAAACGTCGGGCTGCAGCTCCCTGACCGGACGCACTTCGATGCTGCCCTCGCGAGCCGGAGGGATCCTTGCCGCGATCTTCAGCGCCTCCTCGTGCGTCGCCGCGTCGATCAGATAGAAGCCGGCGAGCTGTTCCTTGGTCTCCGCGAACGGCCCGTCGGTGATCGCGATGCGGCCGTCACGGACCCGCACGGTCTTCGCGGTGTCGGCGGGAAACAGCGGCTCCGCAGACAGCAATAGCCCCTCCTGCTTCAGCCCCTCGCCGCAGTTCAGGCACTCACGATCGGGAACGGCGTGCAGCTTGTCGTCAGCCAAGTACACCAAACACAGATACTTCATCGTCTTGAGGTCCTAAGGTCTTGAGGTCTTGAGGTTACTTCTTCCGCCTGGTGGCTCTCTTCTTCTTTGGCGTGGTCTTCCTTGCGGTCTTCGCCTTTGCGACGGTCTTCGCGAGCGGCTCGAAGTCGTAGGCTTCCTTCAGCCAGTTGGTCAGGGGCGCTTCGACCTCGTCGCGATGCGTGATGCGGATCAAGTTCGCGACCTTGATCTTTGACTTTGGTTCGACCTTCCTCACCAGCGGTGACTTGATCGGCCGGTTCGTGAACACGGCGAGCTCGAGCCATTGGCGCTTGGGGCGCACGAAGAAGTAGCAGGTCGTCCGCGCGAACATGATGCAGCTGCCAGAGGCATAGACGCGCTGTTCGCCGAACTCCACGGCTGCCTCACGCAGCCGCGCGTAGGCGTCTTGCAGTTCCTCGGATAAGTCCTGCGTCAGCGCTTTCTCAGTGGTGGTCCAGCAATCGTGATGCTCGCACTTCTCCACCCACTGCTTGCAGTGATAACACTCGTGCGCCTTCATGGCTCACCCGGAAGTTTATCCGCTCCCGGGCGAGTCGAGGCGCCGTTGTGACGAGTGGGTGTAAGTGGCCCGCTAGCTTTCGCGCTGCGGGCCGGCGGCGACCGATGCCTCTTCTTCGCGAACCCGCTCTGCCGCTTCAGTGGAAGACTGCGACGGTGAGATGGCCGCGGCGACCTCCTCGTCGAGCGGGCGTTGGTCGCGGCATTGCTCCAGCAGGCGGTGATCGGTGAGGTCCAGGCAGAGCGGCGTCATCGAGATCCAGTTCTGCTCAATGGCCCACCGGTCCGTGCCTTCTTCGGCGCCCTCGAGCGGCGTGACGCTGAACCAATAGAGATCGCGTCCGTGCGGATCCTTGGTCGGCACGATCACGCCGTCGTACTGCCGCACCGACACGCGCGTCCAGATCAGCCCGCGCGGCGTGGCCGGGAAGTTGACGTTGACCAGGTTGAGCTCGGTGGCGTCGACCAGCGTGTCGATGACACGGTGCATCCACGGCTTCAGCGGCGCGAAGTCTTCAATGCCGGCGGGAGCGCTGAATGCAATTCCGCGCAGTCCGAGCAGCGCGGCCTGCTTGGCGGCGGCAAGCGTGCCCGAGTGCCACGTCGAGTTGCCGAGGTTGAAGCCAAGGTTGCAGCCCGACAGCACGAGGTCGACCTTGCCCCACTTGTGGGCGCCGAGTGCCACACAATCCGCCGGCGTGCCATTCACGCGATACGCGTTCGAGCCCGCAATCGGCGTGGATCGATACGACAACGGGCGGCTCGCGGTAATCGCGTGTCCCATAGAAGACTGCTCCACGTGGGGCGCCACGACTTGAACCGTGCCGAATTCCGCAGCGACCTCGGCGAGCGCCGCAATGCCCGGGCTGTAAATGCCGTCGTCGTTGCACACGAGAATGCGCATACCAGCGATCCTGCAAAGGCGCGGCCACGTCCTTGCATCTCAGCCTGTCATGCGCGTGTGCCTGTTCTGGAACCCGACCGCCGGTGGTGGTGCGTCTCTCGATACGCTTACGTCCGCAATGACGCGAGCCGGACACGAAGTGGTGCGGGTCGTCAGTCGACCGGAAGAGCTGTCAATCGAGCACACGCAAGGCGTCGACTGCGTGGCCGCCGCCGGCGGTGATGGCACGGTGGCGCGGGCCGGACGAATGCTCGCCGGCGGCAGCGTGCCGCTCGCGATTCTTCCGCTCGGCACCGCGAACAACATCGCGACCAGCCTCGGCGTTGACGGACAGGTGGACGACGTGATCGCCAGGTGGGCCGATCGGAAGATCGTGCGCGTTGACGTGGGCACCCTCGGCGGCAAGTGTTTCCTCGAGAGCGTCGGCTGTGGCCTGGTCACATCCTGCATCGAGGAAGGCGGCCGCTCCCTTTCGAAAGCCGATCCGGAGGAACACCTTGCTGCCGCGCGCCAGTTGTACCTGGATCAACTGAAGAACCGTAAGCCGGCGCGTTACACGATCACGATGGATGACGAAACGGTCGAAGGGGACTACCTGCTCGTGGAAGCCCTCAATACCGCGCAGGTCGGCCCGGGTATCGGCCTGGCATCAAACGTCAGCTCCGTCGACGGGTTGCTGTCCGTCGTTGCGCTCGGCGAGGAAGATCGGCCTGCGCTCATCGACTACATCACGGCACTCCGTGACGGAGAGTCTCCGGCGGCGCCATTTCACGCGTGGCGAACGCGGCACGTCGAGATTCGCGGCACTGGCCACGTCCATCTCGATGACCTGGTCATCAGCGACGCGTCGCAGCCGTTCAGTATTGATGTGAAGGCAGGCGACCTGCCGATCGTTGGCTGATCAGGTAGTCAGGTAGTCAGGTGGTCAGGTAGTCAGATTGACAGGCGGGTCACCGCGCCGGTCAGGTTGGCGTCGCCGATCGACACGTACAGCTCGCGGTCGGTGATCGACACGCTGAAGGCCATCCGGCGATCGAGCCTGGCCACCATCTGCGCGATCAGGGTCCGGTCCATCGCATACAACTCGAGCGCGTCGGCGCGATGAATCCCCGCGGCCGCGAGACCCTTCAGCCACTGCGCCCCTTCCTTGTGGCAATAAACGACCACGCGTGACCCGCTCTTCGATGCCTTGTGGAGCCGCGCGGCGTCCGGCGTGCCGATCTCGATCCACGTCTTGATGGCGCCGGTCAGGTCTCGCACGGACAGGGTCGGCTCATCAGGCTCCGACACGCCTCTCGAAAACGCGATGCCCTCCGTGTATTCGAGCACGTACGCCAGCACGCGGGCGATCAAGTACTCGTCGGACTCCGAAGGGTGCTGAGCGACGCGAAGCGCCAGGCTGTCGTACACACTCCGGTCGTTGTCGGACAGATCGATATCGAAATTGAAGATCGTCGCGGTGAGGGCCATGAGCAACCCAGTCTATCTGGGAAATGTGACCTGAACTGTCACTCGGTGGGGCGAGAATTGGAACCGCATGTTGTGGCACAGCAGGGTAAAGTAACTCTGACTAGCAGCTATGAGCCTCCACCAAGTGCCAACATTCTTGCGCGAGCACTACGAGATTGGTGAATGGCACCATGCCGTGGCGATTCTGGCGGCGGATTTCCCTGACGAGTGGGCGGACATTGTCAAAGTACTCACCGAGTTCCGACTCTTTCGAAGCGAGATCCTGAAACCTGGCGGACGAAAGTCAGGCGTTTCAACCCGAATCGACGTCGCGTTGGAGAACTTGGGCTGGTCGGAGCAATCGTTCGAAACGAAGATCGTGGTGGACGATACGACACTTGAGTCTCCGACCCATAAGGTGGACTGCTTCAAGAACGGCGTCGGGCTGGAAATTGAGTGGAATAACAAGGATCCCTTCTACGATCGCGACCTAAACAATTTCCGCCTGCTCTTCGACCTGCGCACCATCCATGTTGGCGTCATCGTTACGAGGGCCGATGAGCTGCAAAAGATTTTTGACAAGCTAGGTCGCGGCGATTCGTATGGTGCCTCCACGACTCACATGAGTAAACTTCTACCGAGGCTTGAAGGTGGCAGCGGCGGCGGGTGCCCCATTCTTGCATTCGGAATCACGTCAAAGCTCTATGTTGAAGACTGACCGCATAAACCGAGTCCAACCAGTCGCTACTACCGCAGCCGAGGAACTCCTTTCGCTCGGAGCAGATCGATTCCGGACTGTGCTTGCAGATCCGCCTTGGCGATTCCAGAATCGCACTGGAAAGATGGCTCCCGAACACCGACGGCTGAGTCGCTACGGAACGATGCCGCTTGACGAGATCATGGAGCTGCCCGTGGCTCAGGTCGTTCAAGACCGAGCGCATCTGTATTTGTGGGTGCCAAACGCACTGATCCTTGAGGGGCTCGAAGTCATGAGGCGCTGGGGGTTCACTTATAAGACGAACCTCGTTTGGTACAAGACGCGAAAGGATGGTGGTCCCGATGGTCGCGGGGTCGGCTTCTATTTTCGGAACGTAACAGAGTTGTTGTTATTCGGGGTTCGCGGGAAGAACAACCGAACGCTCGTCAAGGGGCGAACACAGACAAACATCATTGCCACGAGAAAACGTGAACATTCTCGGAAGCCAGATGAGCAGTATCAACTCATAGAAGAGTGTTCTCCCGGACCCTATCTCGAGATGTTCGCGCGGCACTATCGAAAGGGTTGGCAGCAATGGGGCAACGAGTCTCCGTCAGCTGCGCCATCCAAGCCCCAGCTGAAACTGCTTTGAAATCCAGTGATCGAGCCGAGCGGCGCGGCAAACGAGCGAGTTTGTCGCGCTATTGCGGCTTCAGTGGACCCAGCGGGCTGGGTTCACATTTCGATTCGACCGTGTAGACACCGCCGGCCAGCTTCCAGCCCTCGTCGGTCTTGATCAGGTCGAACGCGTCGACGCCGCAGTGGCTGAACTTGCCATCGATCCAGAAATCGTACGGCGCCCACACCGTGGCGATCGTGCCGTGAACGCGGACTTCCGGATTCCAGATGCGCTCCTGCATCCGGGTCTTCGACGCCTGGAGGTCAGCGAAATACTCTTCATTTGCGAAGGCGCGAAAGTCCGGCTTGCCGTCGCGCATCCGCATCGCGTGGAACCGGCCCTGCGGCTGCAGGATCTTGCGGGCGCCCTCGACATCGCGCGCAGTCATCGTGTCAAAGAACGCCTGCACCACCGTCAGGACGGCTTCGCGCTCGGACGATGGTTGTGCGTAAGCAGAGCCGCAGAGAAAAACGCTGAGCAGGCAAACGGTTATGGCGCGCATGGCAACTCCGTCGGTCAGAATAGCGCAGTGAGGTCCTACACCGAATTCCCGCCCCTTCGCGATCGGATCAAGCCTGGGGTGCGGGTACTGTTCGTCGGTATCAACCCCGGCGTCCGGTCCGCAACGACCGGGCACCACTTTGCCGGCTTCTCCAACCGCTTCTGGCGCCTGCTCCACGAGTCCAGGCTGGTCCCCGAACCGATCACGTTCGAAGACGACGACCGGCTGCCCGAGTGGAATTACGGGATCACCAACATCGTGGCGCGCGCGACGCCGGGCATCGATTCCATCGAGCCACATGAGTACGTGACGGGCCGCATGAAGCTTCGCCGAAAGGTGTTGCGCTTCAGACCCGCGGTGATCGCGATGGTCGGTGTGACGGTGTTTCGGGCGATGTACCCGGAGCGAAAGGGCGCGGTCAGGCT
>DATMJU010000072.1:0-2544 GCA_035553795.1 Vicinamibacterales bacterium | reverse complement strand
AACTTGCCCTGCACCATCGTCCAGTCGAAGCTGGCGTTGAAGGTGAGCGTCGGCGCGTTCGAGAGGCGGTTGCCCGCGACGTTGACGCCGCTGACGATGCCCTGCTGGATCCGGGTCGAGAGCAGGCCCAGCCCGCCGTGGAAGGTGAAGGTGTCGCTCGGGCGGACCGTCAGCTCGACTTCACCGCCATAGAGCCTGGACTTGGGGATGTTGAGCAGCTGCTGCGAGGCATCCGCCGGGTTCACGTTGATGAACTGCTGGTTTTTGTAGTTGTAGTAGAACGCCGCCATGTTGAGCGTGATGCGGCGATCCCAGAACTGGGTCTTGGCGCCGGCTTCGAAGGCGGTGACCTGTTCGGCCTTGGCGACGCCGAGCTCGACCGGCGCGAAGAACGCCTGCGCATTGAAGCTCGGCGCGCGGTAGCCGCGGCTCACGCTGGCGTAGAGCAGGTCGCCGCTCGCCAGCTTGTAGTCGATGCCGATCTTGCCCGAGACGTTGTTCTGCGTGAAGCGCAGGTCCGAGAGCGGGATCAGGTTGGCGACGAAGCTGTCGTCGACGCCGAGCGCGTCGGACTTGAAGCCGGTCTGCGCGCCGGTGTCGTGGGTATAGCGCAGGCCGCCGCGCAGCGTCAGCGCGTCGGTCAGCTTGTACTTGAGGTCGGTGTAGAGCGCGAAGCTCTTCTTCACCTGATCGAACTGGTTGCGGATCTTGCAGGCGACCGGCAGGGCGTCGGCGCAATCCTGTGCGTTGATCACGCCGTCACTGTTGGCGTCGGTGCCGTTGAAGACTTCGAGCGTGGTCTCGTTGAACACCTTCTCGCGGTTGAAATAGGCGCCGACGATGAAGTCGAACGGACCGCCGGTGTCGCTGGTCAGGCGCAAGTCCTGCGCGAACTGGCTGGCGCGATCGAAGTAGGGCACCTCGAGATTCTGCGCGCGGATGCCGTCGGTGTCTTCCTTGAAGAACAGCGTGCCCTTGTCATAGCTGGTGATGCTGGTGATCGCGAGCGTATCGGAGACATCGTAGTTCACCGTGAGCGCGACCGAGGTCGTCACGGCGCGGCGCTTGGTCGGCACGTTGGAGTCGATCTGGAACTGGCTGAGGCCCGGGCGGTTGACCGCTTCGGGCTGCGCGTAGATGCCGTAGTTCTGCGGGTTCTGGAAGCTGTGCGAGGCACGCAGCGTGATCTTGAGGCGGTCGCTGGGCTCGAGTTTCAGCGTGCCGCGGATGCCCCATTCATCGGTGCTGGCGAGATCGGGGAAGCCCGGGTTGACGTTCTTGAACCAGCCATCGGCCTTGGCGAAGGTGCCGGCGACACGCAGCGCGGCCTTCTCGCCCAGCGGCACGTTGACCGCGCCATTGAGATCGACGCGGTTATAGTTGCCGTAGCCGGCGTTGAAATAGCCGCTCGTCTCGCCAAGCTTGGCATCGCGGCTGATCAGGTTGACCGCACCGCCCGTGGTGTTCTTGCCATAGAGCGTGCCCTGCGGACCGCGCAGCACTTCGACGCGCTCGATATCGTAGAGCGCGATGCCAAGGAACGCGAAGTTGCCCTTGTAGACTTCGTCGTAATAGGTCGCGACCGGACTCGACTGGTTGAGGCTGAAGTCCGACATCGAGACGCCGCGCAGCGCGAAGATCGGTGTGTTGTCGCCCACGGTCGAGGTGAGCTGGAGGTTGGCGACCTTGTTGACGAGGCTGTCGACGCTGGTGATGCGCGACTTGGCCAGCGCTTCGCCGCCGATCGCCGACACCGAAATCGGCACCGACTGGAGGTTTTCCGAACGCTTGGCGGCGGTCACGACGATCTCGCCGCTTTCGCCCGCATCGGTGGTGGTTTCGGCCTGCGCGGCCTGCGGAGCCTGCTGGGCAAGCGCGGGCTGCGCCGCAATCAGGGCGGCCAGCGCGGCGCTGGAAAGATAGACGGTTCCCTCGCTTCTGTTCAAATTTCCCCGAGTATTCTCATTGTTCGGAATGCGTCTTGGCAAAACCGGCCACCAGACGCGCTCTTGTGGCGGCGCGTTCGAGGCGGAGCGGATTCTGGCGCAGACGCCCGATTTCTTCGGCCGTGTAGGGCCTGAAGTCCTGCGGCACATGGGCCGGATCGAACCGGTAGATGGTCCAGTTGACGAGATTGGCGAGCCGGTCGTCCGGCAAGTCCACCGTGGCGACACCCGGCACCCGGCCGATGAACTCGCGGCCGCCCGGAACGCCGAGGAAGCGGGCGACAATGCCTTTCATCGGCGGGTTGGAGTGATCGTCGCCGCTCCCATCGGGCCGGTGGCAGCCCTGGCACTTGAGCTGATAGTCGGTGCGCGCCTGATAGGCATCGCGCACGCCCGGGATGGCCGCCTCGTCTGCCTTCACAACCGCGCCCGCCGCGAGCGGGAGCGCGATCAGCAGGGCAAGGCGGCCGGGCTTCATTGGCCGCCCGCTGCCGCGTGGAGCTTGCCGACATCCTGCGCGGAAAGCGCGGCGCCGCCGGCGCGGATGCCTGCGACTTCGGCTTCGGCGAATGGTTTGAACTCGGGGCCGGTCTTGGCG
>DATMJU010000071.1:0-4028 GCA_035553795.1 Vicinamibacterales bacterium | reverse complement strand
GCGCCGGGAGTGCACCCGAACGCGCGATTGCGGACGCATGGGAGGCCGTCGGCGTATCCTCGCCGGCCGCGGCGGTGACCAATGCCTTCTCGCCGCGCAGCGTCACGGGGAACAGCAGCCTTACCTGCGGCGGCGGACGTCCGTCGTTCACGTTCCGGCTGTCGCTGCGTGAGTTCCAGAACGTGGGCTACACGGTGTCGAGCTACACGCGCTATCTCCTCGATTCGCAGGGGCGCCTCCTCAGCGAAACGCAGTTCCCCGCCGCGACGTTCAGGAGCGTGTTCAATGAATGCCAGGCCGGAAGTACGCGCATTGGCCCGGGTGCAACGGCGTGCGCGACGCTCTGTGAAAGTCTTGGCGGCCGCGCGACTGGCTACGCGCAGTACGTGTTCTTCGGCACGGACGACAACGGCAATCCCGGCATCTTCGACACCGACTACGTGGCGTTCGGCCTGCCGGCGCTGAACGGCACTGAAGATGCGGACACGGTCGCGACGTTCAAGAAGGCGGTGCGCCAGTGATCGCCTCACGCATGCTCTCCTTCGCCGTGCTGTTCCTTATTGCCAGCAGCGCCGCAACCGCGCAGCAACAACCACTGCGTCAGCCGCCTCCCCGGACTCAGCAGCAACGCGCGCCCGAAGGTCCGCGCCTGCACATCGAGATCGACGGCGCCTATCGGTCCAGCACGCAGACGCTGACCGACACCGCGTCCCCAACTATCTACGCCGAGAGCGGCTCGCTGAGCGCAGGCTACGACGTCCCCGCAGTTCCGGGGTTCTCGGGCGGTGCCAGCTTTCGACTATGGAAGTACCTCGGTGTTGGCGTGGGAATCAGCCGCTTCAGCGCGTCGTTCCCCGGCGAAGTAAGAGGCTCGATTCCCAATCCGTTCACCTTCAGCCAACAGCGCACGTTCGAGGGCAGCGTCTCCGACCTGGCGCGCAAGGAGCTCGCCCTCGGCGTCCACCTGCGCGGCATGTTCCAGGTCTCACCGAAGTTTGGTGTCAGCGTGTACGCGGGCCCGACGCGGTTGTCGGTGACCCAGGATGTGATCACCGCGATTCAGTACACCGAGTCGTATCCGTACGACACCGCCACGTTCAGCGCCGCGCAGATCGCCACCGACAAGGTCAACAAATGGGGCATCGGCGCCGGCGCGGACCTGGCCTACTACTTCACGCGTAACGTGGGAGTCGGGGTGGGAGTGAAATACAGCGGCGGAGAAACCGAACTGGTGTCGCTGGGGAGTTCGCCGCTGAAGTCGAAGCTTGGCGGCTCCGAGTTCGGCGGCGGTCTCCGCTTGAGATTCTGACGCCTAGAAGTCCACCAGACGCGTGTACTTCACGACGAATGAGCGTCCCAGTGTGTCGACCGAGGTCGAGCTGAGCAAGTCGCGACGGTCATTGAACACCACGAACAATCCCGTGCCGCTGCGATTCAGCCACGCGAAGCGCACGTTCGACGAGAACTGACCCGTCTGGCCGTTGTACTGCAGCAACGCCGACAGGTTGATCAACGTCGTCAGCGAGATGTTCGCCTTGATCGGCACGAGATCGTTGTGGAACGAGCCGCCTGGCAGATCGATGTTCTGCCGCGTCCAGCCGAGGCTGGCCGTGATCTTCGGCGTGATGCGGTAGTCGCTGGTGATTTCGACGCTGTTGAAATCGCCGTCGTAGTACTTGCCGAGCCGCGCGCGAATGGTGCCGGTCACGCGAGCGCTTGGGTTATGGAGATACTCGAGGGCGTTCTGGTGCCAGTCGTACTTGCCCGCCGGGATCGTGACGCGGCGGCCGTCGCGGTTGTAAACCGTGAACGGGGCGGTCGGATTGTCCCGCGTGTAGTCGACAAACCAGCCGAAGCGCCCGCCCTGCCGGGGCTGAATTTCGAGCGGGTGAATGTGCCACGCCTCCGACTGGCGATCGCCGGTCTCGATGTCCCAGAAGGAGTTGTACGAGATGTGCGGCGCGATGCGGCGGATCCATGGGATCCCCTTTGGCTGCGGCTGGAAGAACGCGCGGAACTCAGGGCGGCGGTAGCCGCGGCGCGGCAAGAAACCCACTTCCGGATTGAAGTTCGAGCCGACCTGCGAGTAACCACCCGACAACTGCCAGAGGTTGTCGGTGTAGTTGTAGAACGCGCGGCCTGAATAGTCGCTGCCACGGGGTCCGCCGAGCCGGTCGGTCGGCGTATCGGTCCGCGCCAGGAAGGCGGAGAAACGAGAGTTGGCGTTCAGCTGGATGTTGGCGTCCACGCCGTAGGCGCGGTTCCAGTCCTCGCCCACCGACGCCGAGCCGAAGCCCTGGCGATTGACGAAGATGGCACCGTAACTCGATCGCCCGACCTCGCGCTGCAAACGCAGCACGCTGAAGTTGTTCGCCGAGCCAATGGTGTTGCCGCTGGCGTCCTCGATGTCGTCCGCCTGGATGTTCAACAGGCCCACGTTCCATCCACCGATCTTGCCGCTCAATCGGCCGCCGCCACGGATATCGATCGGCAGCGCCGCAGGCGACAGACCAATGCGACGCGAGAAGAACAGGTCGATCTGTTGCGGATTGCCGAACTGGAACGTGGACGCGTTCTCGAGAAAGAACGGCCGCTTCTCCGGGAAGAACAAGTCGAAGCGGGTCAGGTTGACCTGCTCCTCATCAGCCTCGACCTGCGCGAAGTCGGTGTTGTAGGTCGCGTCGAGCGTCAGGTTGGGACGAATTCCCCACTTCACGTCGAGGCCGACATCACCATTCTTGTCGACCTGGTCGCCGGCGGCGCGCGTGAAGTCCTTGTTCACCGAGCCGAGCGCGTAGGGAATCAGCTTGATGTCGCGACGCGCCGGCAGATCGAGCCCCTGCACCTTGGCCGCCAACGAGACGCGGTAGATATCGAAGCCGCGCGGAATCGGCGCGAGGTACACCTGCTCGTTCTTGTGCCGAATGTTGCGGACGACGTTGAAGCCCCAGGTGCGGTCGGTGCCGGTCTGGTAGCGCAGCGTCTTCAGCGGAATCGCCATCTCGGCTTCCCACCCGCGCTCGGTAATCGACGAGCGGACCGTCCAGTCGCCGTCCCAGTTCGGGTTGAAGGCGCTGATGCCGCCGCGCTGTGTGCCGGCCGCCGTGCCGCCACCGAGCGACACGCCGCTGCTCTGCCCTTCGCGCGCCACCTGGCCGTCGTATTCGATGCCCAGCGGGTTGGTGCCGAACACAAACGCGTTCTGGTTGTCGTTGAAGGTGTCGAACACCATCACGACCGAGTCGGTCTCGTTCAACGACGCGTCGCGGCGCGCCTGGGACACGATGATCTTCGACGGGTCCTTGTCGAACGCGATGATGCTGACGTAGACGTTACCCTTGCCGACGATGATGCGGACTTCGGTCTTCTCCGAGGCCGGCGCACCTTCGATGGGATCCTGCTGCGTGAACGTCGAGTACGGCTGCACGCTGTTCCAGATGGCTTCGTGCACCTTGCCATCGATCACCGGACCTTCGGCCGACGGATCGAGCTTGCCGGCGGTCAGTGTAGGAACTTGTGGAGATTGCGCGAGAACCGAGGAGGGCCACAGAAGGCTCAAAAAGCAGACAGAGAGCACTCCGGTACAACAGCGAGCGAATAGGTTGCGATGCATGGCGTTGGATGATAGAAATCGCTCGGAAGTGTACACCATGAGCTGGCGAAGGCAGATTCGCGGCCTGTGCTCAGCAAGGAGCCTTATGGCCGTTCGAATCGCGGCAATCATTGTCACCGCCTTCCTGGGCGGGCAGGCCGTCGCACAGCCGGCTCTTCCCACCTTTACGCGCCAGCAGCGCGAGCTGCTGCAGGCGATCGTCACCGCCGTCGACGCGTCACCGGGCCGCCCGGAAGTTCCCGACATGAACTGGAGGCATCACGTCCTGCGCGCCTCTGATGGTTCTCACTACGTCGCTTTCTCTCTGACCCCTGCCCCCCAACCCGTTGCCGCGACGATCATGCTTTACGTTCGCCTCGTGCCTTCCAACCCGCAAGGCGTCACCCAGAGCCCACGGCGATCTGCGGTTCAGGAG
>DATMJU010000070.1:0-5893 GCA_035553795.1 Vicinamibacterales bacterium | reverse complement strand
GTAGTGGAAGTGCGCGACGACGTAGTAGGTGTCGTGAAGCGTGACGTCACTCGCGGCCAGGCCCAGCGGAAGGCCGGTCAGCCCGCCGATGCCGAACATCGGTAAAAAGGCCAGCGCGAACAGCATCGGCGTGTTGAAGGTGATCGATCCGCCCCACAACGTCAGCACCAGCGAAGATATCAGGATCACCGACGGAATCGAGATGATGAACGTCGTCACCTGGAAGAACGACGTCAGCTCCGTGCTCATGCCCGTCAGGAACATGTGGTGCGCCCACACCACCATCGACATGCCGCCCATGAACAGGACAGCCGACACCATCAGCCCGTATCCCCACAGCGGACGCTTCGCGTTCGTCGTGATGACTTCAGCGACGATGCCCATGGCCGGGAGGATCAGGACGTAGACCTCCGGATGCCCGAGGAACCAGAACAGGTGCTGCCAGAGCAGCGGGTTGCCGCCTCCCGAGATGCCTTGCAGCGGCACGCCGCCGACCATCAATCCGCTTGGCAGGAAGAAGCTGGTGCCCGCCACGCGATCCATCACCTGGAAGATCGCCGCGGCTTGAAGGGCGGGGAAAGCCAGCAACAGCAGCAGCCCGGTCACGAGCTGCGACCAGACGAAGAACGGCAATCGCGCCAGCGGCAGGCCCGCGCGCCGGCATTGCACGATCGTCACGATCACGTTGATCGCGTTCAGTGCGGACGACACTCCGAGCAGGAAGATGCCGGCCAGCCAGAACGTCTGCCCGGTGGTTTCGATGACCGCGAGCGGGGCGTACGATGTCCATCCTGACCGGGCGGCCCCGCCTTCAACAAAGAAGCTCGCGACCATGACCACACCCGCCACCAGGTAGAGCCAGTAGCTGAGTGAGTTCAGTCGCGGAAACGCCATCTCGGGCGCGCCGATCTGCAGTGGGACGAAATAGTTGGCGAACGCACCGGCGGCAAGTGGCACCACGGCGAGGAACACCATGACCGAGCCGTGCATTGCCACGAGCTGGTTGTAGAACTCGGGCAGCAGAATGCCGCCGGGAGCGTTGGCCTGCCCGAGCATTGCCGCAATCCACGACGGCAATGGCTGGCCGGGCCATGCCAGCTGCACCCGCATCAGGATCATCAGGAGAAAACCAACCAGCAGGAAGATGAGCGCGGTGAGGCCGTATTGCAGCCCTACCGTCTTGTGGTCGGTCCAACGCACGTTGGGATTCTATTCGCCTATCGACCGTCGGCTCTCGGCTATCGGCTAAAATACCCCCACCATGAAGTCCAGAATTCTTTTCGCGGTTGTCTGCGTGTGTACGGTTGTCTTTGGCAACGCGGGCGTCAGTGCCCAGGCGCTCGAGCCAATCCGCTACACGCTGCGCTTCCCGGCGCCGCACACCCACTACGTGGAAGTGGAAGCCGCGATTCCGACCTCCGGCCGCGCGGAGGTCGAGGTCTACATGGCGACGTGGACGCCAGGGTCGTATTTGATCCGCGAATACGAGCGTCACGTCGAGGCGGTTACCGCCACCGCCGGCAATAAGCCCACAGCGGTGGCAAAGTCCACCAAGAATCGCTGGAAGATCACGACCGGAGGCGCCGCCAACGTCACGCTGCGCTACAGGGTCTACAGCCGAGAGATGACGGTCCGCAACAACTGGGTCGAAACCGCATTCGCGATGCTGAACGGCGCGCCGACCTTCATCACGCTCGTGGAACGCGCTGCGCGCCCGCACGATGTGCGCGTCGAATTGCCCGCGGCCTGGAAGCGCGTCGAGACGGCGCTCGTGCCGGTCAGCGGCTCACCGAATACCTTCCGCGCCGCCGACTTCGACACGCTGATCGACAGCCCGATCATCATCGGCAATCCCGTGACGCGTGAATTCACCGTCGACAACAAGCGCCACGTCATCGTCCTCGAGGGCGACACGACGCTGATTGACGCCGACCGCATCGCGGCGGATGTGCAGAAGATCGTCAACGCCGGCAAAGCAGTGATGGGCTCGCTGCCATATCCGCACTACTACTTCATGACGATGGTGACGGAGGCGAGCGGAGCGCTGGAGCACAAGAACAGCTATCTCGGCATGACGAACCGCTTTGCCACTCGCACCCGCGGCGCCTACCTGGGATTCATCAGCACGCTGGCGCACGAGTACTTCCACGCCTGGAACGTGAAGCGGCTTCGACCCGTCGAACTCGGACCGTTCGACTACGAAAACGAGAACTACGTGAAGACGCTGTGGGTCGCGGAAGGCTTCACCGACTACTACGCCGACATCCTCAACAAGCGCGCCGGCATCGAGACGAAGGATGAATACCTGAACGCGCTGTCGAACCAGATCGAGCAGGTGCAGACGATTCCCGGACGACTCGTCACCCCCGTGAACATGGCTTCGTTCGATACGTGGATCAAGCAGTACCGGCCTGACGAGAACCTGGCCAACATGAGCATCAACTACTACCCGAAGGGCGCGGTGATCGCGTTCCTGCTGGACGCCAAGATTCGCAAGGCGACCAACGGTGAGCGATCCCTCGACACCGGCATGCAGTGGGCGATGCAGCGTTATTCGGGTGACAAGGGCTACACGCCGGACCAGTTCTATGCGGTGATGAGCGAAGCCGCGGGCACGGACCTCAAGGGCTGGTTTGCGAAGACCGCGGAATCCACCGAGGAACTCGATTACACCGAAGCGCTCGACTACTACGGGCTGCGCTTCCGCCCCGTCGATGCGCGCAACGCCGCGCCGTACATCGGCGGCGGCACGCGCAACGACGCCGGACGTCTCGTGATTACGTCCGTGCGCCGCGGCACTCCGGGTCTCGATGCGGGCTTGAACGTGGACGACGAGATCATCGCGATTGATGACGTGCGCGTGCGTGCTGACGGCCTGGCGGCACGGCTCGCACAGTACAAACCCGGCGACAAGATTGCGCTGACGGTGGCGCGCCGTGATCGGCTGATGAAGCTCGACCTGACGCTCGGGACCGATCCGGGCCGCCCGTGGCGTCTCGAAGCGCTGCCTAACGCGACCCCCGAACAAGCGGCCCGGCTGACGGCGCTGCTCGAGGGCAAATAACTCCACACCGCGCCGCTGACAAATTCAGGGCAATTTCGCCGCGTTGGCGGGATTGCCCATCTCTGCAGGCTCTCTTCCCCAACCTTTCGTACCCGGAATCCGTCTATTCGTGTGCTTATGAAGTTCTTGCTCGGCCTTGCCGCCATTGCACTTTTGGTTCCCACGGGGTCGTTCGCCAACGAACGACGCTCGGCGAATGAGCGCCGAGCCACGATGGTCGTTGAGGCCGTGGCCATCCCGGCCACCAGCCCGATCGTGCTCGACGGCAAGCTGAACGAGGAAGTCTGGCAACAGGCACCGGCGATCGTCGAGTTCGTGCAGCGCGATCCGGCGGAAGGCCAGTCCCCCACGATGCGCACCGAAGCGCATGTTGCGTACGACGCGAATGCGCTTTACGTCGCCGTGCGCGCACACGACACCGGCGCGTCGGACATCGTCGGTATCCTGACACGGCGCGATCAGCGTTCGCCCTCTGACTGGATTCGTATCGTCGTCGACTCGTACTTCGACCGCCGGTCGGCATACGAGTTTGGCGTCAATCCGGTGGGCGTCAAGACCGATCGCTATTACTTCAATGACGGGCAGAGCGACGACAGCTGGGATGCCGTGTGGGACGTCGAGGTCGAAAGGGACGCGACGGGCTGGCGCGCCGAATTCCGAATTCCGTTCTCGCAGCTGCGCTTCAACAACACCAGCGGCGGCCCGGTGGGCTTCGCGGTGATGCGCGAGATCGGGCGGCTGGCAGAGACCTCGACGTGGCCGCTGCTGTCGCGCAACGCCAACGGCTTCGTGTCGCAGTTCGGCGAACTGCGCGGGTTGAAGATGTCGGGCACGCCGAAGAAGTTCGAGCTGCTGCCGTACACCGTCGGTGATTTCCGCACGCAGCCGGACGAAGCCGGAAACCCGCTGAGCAATCCCAACGATCCCGGCGCGACGCTGGGGCTCGACATGAAGTACGCGGTGACGCCCGGTCTAACGTTCACCGGCACGGTGAATCCTGACTTCGGTCAGGTCGAAGCGGATCCGGCCGTCGTCAACCTGGACGCGTTCGAGACGTTCTTCCAGGAACGGCGCCCCTTCTTCGTCGAAGGCTCGGGCACGTTCCGCTTCAACATGGATTGCAACGACGGCAACTGCACCGGGCTGTTCTATTCGCGCCGCATCGGCCGCGCACCTCAGGGTTCAGCCGACACCGCAGACAACGAGTATTCGAAGCAGCCGGACTCAGCGACCATCATCGGCGCCGGAAAGTTGACCGGCCGCGTTGCGGGATTCTCGATCGGAGCGCTGACCGCGGTCACCGCGCGAGAAGATGCCGAGATCGCCGCCACCGGATCGCTCGATCGCCGCGATTTCACCGTCGAGCCACTGACCGGTTACACCGTGCTCCGCGCCCGGAAAGAGTTCACCAACCAGTCGTCGCTGGGGTTCATGACGACATTGACGAACCGCCAGAACGAGGCGGCGACGTCGTTCCTTGCGGACAACGCGTATGCCGGCGGCGTGGACTACGACTGGCGCCTGTCGCAGAAGTACAACATCAGCGGCTTCTGGGCGGCGAGCCGCATCCAGGGCTCGACCGAGGCGATCACCCGGCTGCAGGAGAACACGGTCCACAGCTTCCAGCGTCCCGACGCGGATTACGTCGATACCGACTTCGGCGCCACCACGCTGAGCGGCCATGCCGGCTCGGTGTCGGTCGGCAAGATTGCGGGCGAGACCATTCGCTTCAGTTCGTTCGTCGGCTACAAATCTCCCGGATTCGATTCGAACGACCTTGGCTTCATGCGCCGCGCTGACGAGATCAACCAGTCCATCTGGGTTCAGTGGCGCAACTTCAAGCCTGGCAAGTACGTCCGCACGCGCAATTTCAACATCAACCAGTACCAGGCGTGGAACTTCGGCGGTGATCGCACCTACTCCGGAGGCAACATCAACTCGCACTGGACGTTCACGAACTATTACAGCATCGGCGGCGGCTTCAATCTCGACGCGGCGCCGTTTCGTGATCGCGTCACTCGCGGCGGTCCCGGCGTCCGCGGCAATCTCGGCAAGAACCTCTGGTACAACGCCAGTACCGACAGCCGCAAGCCGCTGTCATTCAACTATTTTGGCGGCCACTGGGCCGACACGAAAGACAGCTCGCGGCACGACATCAACCCCGGCGTCAACTGGCGCGCGACCTCCTCGATGTCGCTCAATATCGGGGTGCGCTACGCGATCAATCAAGACGACTCACAGTGGGTGACGAACGAGACCCTCGACGGCGGGGGCCGGCGCTACGTATTCGCCCGCATCAACCAGCGGACGGTGTCGTTCAATACGCGCTTCAACTACACGCTCACGCCGAACCTGTCGCTACAGGTCTATGCCGAGCCGTTCGTGTCCGCGGGTTCCTATTCCAACTACAAGGAGCTGGTCGACGGCCGCGCCGAGAGATACGAGGATCGCTATCGCCCGTACGCGTACTCGGGTTCCGCCGATTTCAACATCCGCTCGTTCCGCACCACCAACGTGCTGCGCTGGGAGTATCGTCCCGGCTCGCAGCTGTTCCTGGTATGGCAGCAGGGGCGGTCAGACTCGCTGGATCAGGGCGATTTCCGGTTCGGCCGCGACTTCGGCGGGGTGTTCTCAGCGCCTTCCCGCAACGTCTTCCTGATTAAGTTCAGCTACTGGGTGAATATGTAAGAATCGCGGAGTGACCCTTCGCGACAACATCCGCGACTTTTTCCACGGCGCCGCGTACGGGGCATACGAGCGCGAGCTGCGGCTGCAGGCCGCGGAGCTCAACGACCTCTTTCTCCTGCTTTGCTATATGGAGATCGTCGG
>DATMJU010000069.1:0-8063 GCA_035553795.1 Vicinamibacterales bacterium | reverse complement strand
GCTCAGCTACAACAATCCACAGGAACAACCGAAGCCGGTGTTCCCACCCGCGCCCGCTGCGGCGGCGCCGGGCGGGTACGACGAGCTCACGCAGGATCGCCAGCCGGCCCGCGTCGGCGGCGACGACGTGATCAAGACCGTCAAGCGCGACGAGCCAAAGGTCGGCCGCAACGACCCTTGCTGGTGCGGCAGCGGCAAGAAGTACAAGAAATGCCACGGGGCTAACTGACGATGACACCGACGACCGAGATGGCCAGGTCCTTGAACACGAAACTGGAGTCCGGTCTTCGGACTGCCCTCACCTTCGACGACATCCTGCTGGTGCCGCGCCACTCCACGGTGCTGCCGGCGCAGGTGGACGTCAGCACCCGCCTCACCAAGAACATCAAGCTGAACGTGCCGCTGCTCAGCGCGGCGATGGACACCGTCACCGAGTCAGAGATGGCCATCGCCATGGCGCAGCAGGGCGGCATCGGCATCATCCACAAGAACCTGCCGATCGAAGAGCAGGCGCAGGAAGTCGACCGGGTCAAGCGCTCCGAGAGCGGCATGATCGTCAACCCGATCACGCTCGGTCCTGAAGCGCTCATCCGCGAAGCCCTGGCGCTGATGGAGAAATACCGGATCTCCGGCGTGCCGATCACCGAAGACGGCACCAAGGAAGGACGCCTCGTCGGCATTCTCACCAACCGCGACCTGAGATTCGAGACGAGCACTGCCCGCAAGGTCTCGGAGGTGATGACCAAGGAACGGCTGATCACCGTCCCGGTCGGCACCACGTTGGACGAGGCGCGCGAGATCCTGCATCGCGCCAAGGTCGAAAAGCTGCTGGTGGTCGACAAGGAGTTCAAGCTTCGCGGCCTGATCACCGTCAAGGACATCCAGAAGGCGATCAAGTACCCGAACGCATGCAAGGACGGCCTCGGCCGGCTGCGATGCGGCGCGGCGGTCGGCATCGCGCGCGACACGCTGGAGCGAGCCACCGCGCTCGTCAACGCGCACGTCGACGTCCTGATCGTCGACACCGCCCACGGCCACTCGCAGGGCGTAATGGACATCGTCAAGAAGATCCGGAAGGCGTTCCCGGATCTCGACCTCATCGCGGGTAACGTCGCGACCGCGGAGGCGACCGAGGCCCTGATCGACATCGGCGTCGACGCGGTGAAGGTCGGCATCGGCGCCGGCTCGATCTGCACCACGCGCATCGTCGCCGGCATCGGCGTGCCGATGATTTCGGCAATCCACGATTGCGGTATCGTCGGCGCGAGACGAGGCATTCCGATCATCGCCGACGGCGGCATTCGCACCTCGGGCGACGTCGTGAAGGCGCTGGCTGTTGGCGCGAGCTGCGTGATGGCCGGCAACCTGTTCGCGGGCACCGACGAAAGCCCCGGCGAGTTGATCCTGTATCAGGGCCGCACGTTCAAGGAGTATCGCGGCATGGGCTCCATCGGCGCGATGCGCCGCGGCAGCCGCGACCGCTACTTCCAGGACGACTTCGAACTCGAAAGCGGCAGCTCCCCCGCCGGCAAGCCGAGCATGGAGAAGCTGGTGCCCGAGGGCATCGAAGGCCGCGTGCAGCACAAGGGCAGCATGTCGATGGTCGTGCACCAGTTGATGGGTGGCCTCCGTGCCGGCATGGGCTACTGCGGCGCGCCGACGATTCCCGACCTGCAGCGCGATGCGGAGATCATCCGCATCACCAACGCCGGCTTCCGCGAGAGCCACGTCCATGACGTGACGATCACCAAGGAAGCGCCGAACTACCGCGTCGAATAAAGGCGCCCTAGCGGCGCGGCTTCCGAGGACGGGCGTCACGACCGACGCCCTCGCTAATCACCTTCAGGCGTTCGACGACCTCCTCGTGAAGAACGCGCATCAGGCGCTGAGTCTCTTCATCTCCTTCGCGCAACTGACGACGGGTTTCTTCATCGCCCTCGCGCAGCTGACGACGCGTTTCTTCATCGCCCTCGCGCAATTGGCGGCGGGTTTCTTCATCGCCCTCGCGAATCAGCTGTCGAGTGGCCTCGAATTCCTGACGCACCTCTGCGCGGAACGCCTCCAGAGCCTCGACGCGTTCTGTCAGGGAGTTACCTGCCATCCGACGACGCTACCATCGTCGGCGGACCCGGGCAAGATGGTAGAAACTGCCACCGTTCATCGCCTCGCGATCGCTGACCTCAGTCCGGTATAATCGACGCGTTCCTCACAATCGAAAGCGCAAGACATGAATACTTTCAGGAGAGCGCTACTGCTCTGCCTCCTGCTCGCGGCGTCTGCCGGCTGCGATCGCGTCACCAAACATCTGGCGGTGACCAGCCTCGCTGGAAGCGACGGCTATTCGTACCTGGGCGATACGGTCCGGCTGGATTACCACGAGAACAAAGGCGGGTTCTTGAGCGCGGGGGCCACCTGGCAGCCTGGCACTCGCGCCCTCGTCTTCCAGCTGGCCAATGGTCTGTTTCTGATGGGCGTCCTGGTCATGGCCCACCGATTCGAGTGGTCGCGGATGGCTAAGGCTGGGCTGGTGATGTTCGTGGCCGGCGGGCTGTCCAACTTGATCGACCGCGTCGCATTGGGCGGCGTCATCGACTTCCTGAACGTCGGGATTGGTCCGGTTCGCACCGGCATCTTCAACGTGGCCGACGTGGCCATCATGGCCGGCATCGCGCTGCTGGTCGTCGACCGTTGGCGTAGGTAATTCGTTTCCCTCTTACACGCCGAGCTGGGCAGAATCTTCTCGATCAAATCCACCGGGCGCCAGAATCAGCCTCGACCGTGCTGGCATTGGAAATGCACTACTGAAGGGGCATGGAGCTTCTGGGCCGCCTCGCCGCCGTGATCGGGATTTCGTTAGCGCTAACCTTGTTACTGCTTGTCCTGTATCAGGACGATGGAATGCAGTTGCAGACGCAGCCGGAGCCGGCGATGACCCAGGCGACAGCGGCGTCCGCAGACGGCACTCCGTAAGGGCTACACCGGCTTCTTGAAAGCCACCGTCACGAACATCTGCACTTCGATCGGCTCGCAATTCAGGTAGGTCGGTGAGAACTCCCACCCGCTGACCGCCGCCAACGCTTCATCTTCCAATTCCGCATTCACCGGGGACACCACGTCGAGGCCTCGGACTTTTCCATCCTTGCCGACCGTCGCCTGCATCAGGATGCTGCCCTCGAGCCCTGCAGCGACCCATTCCTGTTTGTAACGGGGACGCACATCGCGAATCTTCATCGGCGGCTTGATCTGGCCGCCATCGGAGGCCGCGCATGTTGGAGGCGTGGCGTGGGCCGCAGTCGAAGGCGCCGTCTGCACCTGCCGCGTGGCCGGAGTATCCCCGGCGCCGCCGGTAACCGTGATGGTTTCTCTCAGAGTGCCCACCTGCACCTGGAGGTTGAAGGTGACCCCGCCGCCTTTCAACGTTACGCGATGACGCTTGGACGAGAATCCCGGGTGACGGACGGACATCATGTAGTCGCCGGCGGGCACGTCGGGAAATTGAAAGTGTCCGTTCGGATCCGTCCTGGTGTCGATCGGCTGACCCCCGTCAGCCGGCACCAGCCGCACCACGGCATCCGCGAGGGCACGGCCCATCGGATCCGCGACGGTGCCTGACGGCACGCCGGTCTGTGTGGCGGCCGCCACCGGCAGCGTAAGTGCGAGCAACACGGCTGCAATGGCGACTCGGCGCTGGTTCGAGATTGGGCGGCGATCCACCTGTGGGTTCAACATGGCGCGGACTCTCCTTTCAAGGGTTGACGGTCGTGCAATGGACGGCGCCGGCAGCCAGGTGCGGCCGTGGACGCTGAAGCTTCGAGCGAGGGCGAGGAGATGCGAGGCATACGAGGTGCCTCTGAATCCGAGGTCGAGCACGATGTCGTCGCAGGCGTGCTCGCTATCGCGACGGATCTGCGCACACGCGATCCAGAACAAGGGATTGAACCAGTTGATGGCACGGATCGCTTCGGTGGCGAACTGGATCAGCCAGTCGCGCCGTCTCAGGTGCGCCACTTCGTGCGCGACGACGTGACGAATTCGATCCGCCGTCCAGGTGTCCGCATCGTCCGGCAGAAGAATCACCGGCGAAACGACACCCCAGGTCACGAGCAAGGCGGGATGGTTCGTGACGATCAGCCGCACGGGTCTTGTGACGCCCAACTGTGCGCGAACAGCGTCGGCGGCCTCCTGCCACGCGGGACCCGCTTGACGGCCTCGCGAGCCCAGCCAGCGCAGCCACAACACCCCAATCAAGAGCAGAGCGCTGCTCATCGCGACACCGCCCAACCACACCCGATACGCCACGCTCTGCCAGTCGATCGCCGCCGCAGGCTTCAACGGCCCGACGCGGTCCACCGATGTGGTCACGCCCACTCCGCTCTCCGCGGCGCCGGGTGACTCGATCACGATCAGCTCCGTCCGCTGCACGTTGACAGCCGGAATGACCGGCGCCATGACGGCGGTAATGACCGGCTGCGCCGCCGCAAGCAACACCGCCGCGGCGAGAACCCAATGACGAACGGCCGCCGGCTGGCGATGCTGTAGCCGAACGCCTCCAAGGCCAGCCAGCAGGATGATCGACGAGCGGACGATGAACTCGAGCGTCATTTCGATTCCTCCGCCCTGGCCTTTGCGACCAGTTCAGCGATGCGATCCAGCTCCTCGTCGCTCAGTTTGTTGCCGTCCGGGCCGAGCAGCGCCGCGACCACCTTCTCGGCGGAGCCATCAAAGAAGGTGTTCATGACGTGTTTCAGGGCCGACTTCCGAACGACTCGCCTGGGCACCACGGGCAGGTAGACGTACTTCTGTCCGTCCTCCTCGTGGCGCACATGCCCCTTGGACTCGAGGACGCGCAACTGCGTGCGCACCGTTGAGTCGCTCGGCTCGCCAGGGAGCGCTCTCATGACGTCGGCGGCGGTCGCACGCCCCAGCTCGTACAGGATGTCCATGATCTGCCGCTCGCGGCGGGACAACACGGAGTGCAGCGCTTTGCTCATCTCAATCCTTTAGTCACCGTTATAGAAATAACGGATCAGACGTTATAAAAATAACAGCCTGATGTCAAATCGGTCCGATCGCCGGCGCGCTTCTATTGACCTTCGATAGGAGTTCGGGCACACTCCTATCGATACGCGATAGGAGCTGTAATGTCCGAGTCCCGCGCCACCGTCCTGCAAGGCACGCTCGATCTGCTGATTCTCAAGGCCCTCACCACCGGCCAGCTGCACGGGCTTGGTGTGTCGCGGCGGATCGAGCAGATGACGAAAGGCACATTCAGCGTGCAGCCGGGCTCGCTGTTCCCCGCCTTGCATCGCCTGGAAGAAGCCGGCGCGCTGACTTCCTCCTGGCAGCCGTCGGAGAACAACCGGCGCGCCAAGTACTACGAGCTGACGAAGGCCGGCCGCCGCCGCCTCGGTGACGAGACGGCGCAGTGGAACCGCGTCGCCCTGGCCATGACGCACGCGCTCGAGAGCTAGCCATGTGGTCACGCCTCTCGAGCTTGTGGCGTAATCTTCGCCATCGCGATCGCGTGGACCGCGACCTGGATGACGAGATGAAGGCGACGCTCGACCTGCTGATCGATGAGAACGTCGCGAAAGGGGTGGCGCCTGCAGAAGCCCGGCGCCGCGCGATGATCGAACTGGGTGGCATAGAGTCGGTCAAGACCCGCGTTCGAGAGGTCCGCGGGGGTGCTCGGATCGAAGCGCTCGCGCAAGACACCAGGTACGCGTTCCGACACATGCGCAACTCGCCGGGCTTTGCCATGGCAGCCATCGTCACGCTCGCGCTTGGTATTGGCGCCAACACGGCGATGTTCACCATGTTGAACGCCATCACGCTCAAGCGGTTGCCGATCGCCGAGCCCGACAAGTTGATGGCGATCATCCCGATCAATGCGCGGGGTACGAACCGCACGACGCCGATGAACGCTGTTGCCGTACTGCGCGAAGGTCCGCTCGAGCACTTCTGCGCGTACCTCGGCGGCCTGGTCCTGCCGGTCCTTGCCAAGAACGCGCCCCTGCAGACGGCCACCACTTTCGTCACCAGCGAATGCTTCAATGCCTTTGGGATCGCTCCGATTCTCGGTCGCGGGATCACCGAGGAAGAGGCGCCGATCAACGGCGCAGGCGCGAAGGTCGCCGTGATCAGCCATCGCTTGTGGGAGACGACGTTCAGCAGCGATCCTGCGATCCTCGGGCAGTCGATGGACGTGAACAACGTGCCGGTCACCATCATTGGTGTGCTGCCCAAGGGCTTCACCGGTGTCGAGATCGACACCGGCGTGGACATCTTCACGCCGTTTGATTCGGTCCTCCCTGCCGCGCGCGGACGGCGGCAGCTGGCGAGTTATCTGCTCGGCAGGCTGCGGCCTGGCGTGACGATGGAGAGCGCGACGGCGGAGATCGAAGCGCGCTGGCCGGCCGTTTTGGAGGCCGTGCTGCCCGCGAATATGGCGCCGACAGAGCGGACGCAGCTGATGGACTCCAAGCCGCGGCTGGTGTCCCTGGGCACCGGCATCTCCCGCCTCCGCGAGAGCTACTCGCAGCCGTTGATGCTGATTCTTGGGCTGACCACGCTGTTGTTGATACTGGCGTGCATCAATCTCGGCGGCCTGCTGTTGGCACGCCTCAACGCGCGCGCATCAGAACTGGCCGTACGCATGGCGCTGGGCGGCAGCCGTTGGCGTATTGCACAGCAGATGCTGGTTGAGAACGGTTTGCTCGCAGTCGCCGGCGCCGCGCTGGCGTTGCCGGTGGCATACCTCACGGCGACGACGCTGGCGTCGTTCATGCCGCCGATCAACGTGCCCTACTCGATTTCGTTCGTGCCCGATGCTCGTGTATTCGGCGTGACGGCGGCCGTGGCGGTCACCGTGGCGTTGCTGATGAGCGCCCTGCCGGTCTGGTTCGCCTCCCGCCGCAAGGCCGCAGCCTCGATCCACTGGGATCGCACCATCGTCGGCAGCACGGGCTGGTGGGGTCGCGGCATGCTGGTCGCGCAGGTCGCCTTGGCGATCGTAATGCTCGTCGATGCCTCGCTGCTCGCGCGCTCTCTTTATCTGCTGAACAATGGCGATCTCGGGATCCGCAGGGAGAACCTGCTGACGGTGAAGATGTGGACGACGCCTCAGGCGTCCGTGTACGGCCGTTCGGATCGCGAGAACTACTATCCGCCGCTGATCGAAAAGGTGCGCGCCCTCCCTGGCGTCACGTCAGTCGCACTCGCCTCCGTTTCGCCACGGCAGGCGAGCGCTTCTCCCGGATCGCCGATCGCATGGAAGGGGGATGCGTACGGATCAGAGCTGACGAGCGCCCTTGATTCCATTTCACCTGGCTATTTCTCCACCATGGGCATCAGGCTTCTCGCCGGCCGCGACGTCACGTGGCAGGACACGCTGAAGACCGCGCCCGTCGGCGTGGTCAGCGAGAGCCTGGCGCGCCTACTCGCGCCGGACGGCAACGTCATCGGACGATCGATCACCATGAGGACGCTGCCCGTCGACCTGGAGTTCGAGATCGTCGGGATCGTGTCGGATGCGACGATGGGTGATCCTCGCCATGCGCGCATGCGCGTCATCTACCGTCCCCTCTTGCAGGTCGGGCCCGTCAGCCAGCTGGCCCCCAACTTGATCATCCACACCACGGATCCGCGCTCGGCCGCATCGGGCGTTCGCGCGATCCTGGGTGAGTTCGGACGTGACTACGCGCAGGAGATCATCTCAGTCAGCGATCTGCTGGCCCGGGCGCCGGCGATGGAGCGCATGAGCGCAACCGTCGCCGGAGCCGCCGGGGCCCTGGCCGTCCTTCTCGCCTTGATCGGAGTGCACGGCGCCCTCGCCTACTCGGTCGCGCGCCGCACACGCGAGATTGGCGTGCGCATGGCGGTGGGCGCCGCGCCGTTGGCCGCGGCGCGGTCGGTGCTAAGCGAGGGCATGCTCGTATGCGTGCTCGGCGTGGTGATCGGGTTGCCACTGGCAGCGATGACCTCCCGATCGCTTCGCGGCCTGTTGTTTGGCGTTTCGGAGAACGAGCCTTCTACATTTGTCATGGCCGGCGCGCTCTTTCTAG
>DATMJU010000068.1:0-3947 GCA_035553795.1 Vicinamibacterales bacterium | reverse complement strand
CGAACTCGAGAGCGGCCAGGGCGGCGGGCGATGGGCGCAATGGAACGCGTTTCGCCGATACGTCTCGCGCACGCGCCCGCAGGTCGTGGTGTCGTTCCTGAGTTACTTCTCGGTCCTGACTGCGGTTCACGCCGCGGCGACCGGCGCGCGCGTCGTGTTCAACCAGCAGACACCGATGACCGCGTTTCTCTCGGACGGCGATTATCCGTGGCGCCGCGGCTGGCGCAGGGGCGTGTTCAACGCGGCGACCACGCTCGGCTACGCGGCCGCCGATCGGATCATCACCACTTCCCAGGGTGTCGCGGACGATCTCGTCGATGCCTTCAGCGTGCGCCGTGGCAGCATCTCGGTGATTCCCAATCCGGTCGACCTCGATGCCGTGCGCGCCGCCGCGGCGGAAGACATCCCGCCGGAGCACGCGGCAAAGTGGGCGAAGCCGGTGATCGTCGCGGCCGGCCGGCTGGCCGAAGCAAAGAACTATCCGTTGCTGATTGACGCGATGAAGCTGTTGCGCGAGCGTGTTGATGCGCGCCTGTTCATCCTGGGCACCGGCGAGCAGGAAGCGTCGATTCGCGCACGCATCGCCGAGCGCGGCCTCGAAGATGCGGTGATCCTGTGTGGCTTCCAGAAGAACCCGTGGAAGTACATCGCGCGCGCGGATCTGTTCGCGCTGAGCTCGCACTACGAAGGTTTTGGCAACGTGCTGATCGAAGCGATGGCCAACGGAGTGCCTGTTGTTGCCACCGCCTCCGCCGGTACCCGCGACATCGTCAGGCACAACGTTGATGGCTTGCTTGTCGAGACGCATGGAGCCGTGACGTTTGCGGATGCGCTCGCGACGGTGTTGTCGAATCACGCCACGCGGCAGCGCATGTCCGAAGAGGCGCGCAGGGGAGCGGAACGATTCGCGTTGCCCAAGGTGTCGCAGGTATACGACGACACGTTTGCGGGAGTATTCGCGTGACACCATGGATGTGGCCAGTGTTGGCCGGGGTCGCGCTCGGGATCGCGTACACGTTCTCGCCGCTGACAATCATCTCGCTGTTGATCGTCGTGCCGGTGTGGCGATGGGCCAGCGCCAATGTGACTGGTGCCGAGCGCCGCTGGCTCCTCTTGGTGGTTCTGGTCGCGGTGGCACTGCGGGCAGCCGCGATCGCCGGGCTGTTTCTCACCGCCGATCCAGATATCCCGTACGCGAACTTCTTTGGTGACGAGGAATTCTTCAAGCGCAAGTCCACGTGGTTGCGAAACGTGGCGATGGGCATCCCAATTTCCACCGCCGACTTCATTTACGCCTACGACACGGTTGGCGACAGCGGATACGTGTGGGCGCTGACGTATCTCCAGGCGGTGGTGGGTCTCGCTCCTTACGGCATCCACGCCCTGAACGCGTCGCTGTACTTGATTGCGGTACTCGGGCTCTATCGATTGGCTCGCGAATCGTTCGGCGGCGCCGCTGCCGTGCTGGGGCTGACCTTGTTGCTGTATTTGCCCAGCCTGTTCTTCTGGTCGATTTCAGCCTTGAAGGAACCCGCCTATTTTCTGGCCGCCGCGATCAGTCTTACGGCGGCAGTGTGGGTGGTTCGCGCGCCCGGGTGGTGGAAGCGTGCCATCGCTCTCGTCGTCCTGCTGGCCGGCGCCTACTTGTTGCAGAGCCTACGTGAGGGCGGTTTGCTCCTGGCGAGCGCAGGAGTGCTCGGAGGCCTCGCGGCTGCGTTCTTGGTTGCGCGCCCACGACGATTGCTTGTCGCGGTCATCGTCCTACCGGTCGTACTCGTTGTGATCATACCGAGGCCCGCGGTGCAGGACCGAATGTGGGCCGCGTTTCGCGAAGTGGCAATGAAACACTGGGGCCACGTCAATACGCCCGGCCAGTCCTACCAGTTAATGGATACCGGGTTCTATATCGATCGCCGCTCGGTGGAACGCATGCACGGACCCGATGCCGCCCGCTACCTCGTGAATGCCTTGTGGAGTTATGTCACGGTGCCGTTGCCGTGGCAAATAGAGTCGCGTTCGGCGTTTGTCTACGTGCCCGAGCAGATGGTCTGGTTCGTCATGCTCCTGCTGACACCACTGGGACTGTTCGCGGCGTTGAGAAAAGACGCCGTCGTCGCGTCGCTACTGGCCGCGCACGCTGCGGCTGCGGTGGTGATGGTCGCGCTTTCCGGAGGAAATGTCGGCACGCTGGTCCGTCATCGCGGGTTGGCGATGCCATATCTGGTATGGCTTGCGGCGCTCGGGCTGGTGACGCTTCACGCTTACGTGCTTTCTCGGCGACAGGAAACGATGCCGAACCACTCATCTCAGTCGAAGGCGGGGTCTTGCATGGCTCTCGTAGATGATCGTGGCCGAATCTTCGGCCGCTTCAACCTCATCGACCTGGCGATAGCTGTCTTGCTGTTGGGGCTGATTCCTCTGGCATACGGCAGCTACCTTTTGTTTCGCACGCCGCCTCCAACGCTGACCAGCGTTGAACCCGCGGTGATGCAGCTCGAGCCGGAGCTGCGGCTGCGGATTAACGGCACGAACTTGCGACCGTACATGCGAGTCTCACTGGACAACAACCAGACACGGCAGTTCCTGTTCCGGGACGCGAACACTGCTGAAGTGGTCTTTACGGACGTACCGCCGGGACAATACGACGTCGTGCTCTATGACGTCGCGCAGGAACGCTCGCGGCTGCCGAAGGGATTGACGATCACCCCGCCGGCGCTGCCCAGTACGTACGTCCATGCGGCTGGCTTCCTGACCGGGGTAACTGACCGGATCCTTGGCGAGTTAAAGCCCGGCTACCGCTTCTTTGGATTTGCCGAGATCCTCAAGGTTGGCCGGTCGTCGCAGGATGTGGCGCGCGTCACAGCAGGTGATCGCCCTCTTGAGATTCCCATTGAGAACACCACCAAGGTTGAACTGTTGCTCAAGATTCCATGCACGGTGCGCGCGGGGGACTCTGGTGTGGCCAATTGCCTTGCGGGATCGCCCAATGGCCCTGGAGTGTTTCTTGGATCGGCGCTCGCGCCAGACATCTACCTGATGCTTCCGGTTCTCGACATCCGACTGCCATTCCTCATTACGCAGGTGCAGCCGCCGATTGATCCCACACAAATTGAGATCACCGTTCGCGTTGCGACTGACGAGGACGCCGGCGAGTTGGCGCGCGTGGGTGACACTGATATTGGCTTCCGCCAGAACCAGTACGCCTCCAGCGGGGTCATCACACGGGCCCTGCACGGCCGGCGCGAGATCACAATGCGGCTTCCAGCGTTCGCGACGCTGAAAGGCTGGGAGTACTCGGGGCAGACCATCCGAGTGGGCGCGCCACTCATGTTCATTACACCCCGATATCAGATGTCGGCAGTAATCACCGACGTGCCTGAGCCGCCGAGTCGATGACATTTGATCAGCTCATGACGGTCGCGATCCAAACCTGGCGAGACCGGATGAAACGTCTGTCGCCTCAGGCAGGGGCGGACAGCGACGCCGCCTGGTGGCGAACCCTTGATGCCAGTCTTATTGGAAGAGGTGCGTCAGCCGCGACCGCCGCGTTCCGCCGCGCGGACGCCGAATCGCAGCTGGCGCAGGCGCTGCGCTCGGTCGCCGCGCAGCCGCCAGTTGCCCGGATGCGGTTCGTGGGCGTTATGACGCTGGTCGCCGCGTTCGTGCACGTCGCCCTGATGTGGCCGAACCGGCCGATCGGTTTCTGGTGGTTGATCGTGCCCGCAATCGCGTTGACCTTCGGATTGCTGGTCACCAGCGTGGCAATGAAAGCGGACCGCGGTTGAATCAGCGTCCGATCCGCGTGCTCGCCCTTTCCCCACAGCCAATCGAGGGTGCGGGTTGCCGTTTCCGCATCGCTCACTACATCCCGTACCTGAATGCTCACGGCTTCGAGGTCGAGCTCAGCCCGCTCTACGATAAAGAGTTCTTCAAGCTGGTGCACAAAC
>DATMJU010000067.1:0-7835 GCA_035553795.1 Vicinamibacterales bacterium | reverse complement strand
TGCTGTGCCTGTTGCGGCTGTCCCTGCTGCGGGGCGGCCGGCTTCTGTTGCTGCTGCCCCGGCTTGGCGCCGGCACGCTGCATGTCCACGCTGCCGCGGAAATGCGCGCCTTCAGCAATCGCGACGCGGGGCGAGGCGATGTCGCCGTCCACCGAGCCGTTATCGCGAATGTCGACCTTCTCAGAGGCGGTGACGTTGCCCGTCACCTCACCAAGCACCACAACGGCCTTGGCGAACACTTCCGCCTTGATCTTGCCGTTGGGGCCGATCGTCAGCACGTTGTCCTTCAGATCGATGCGGCCTTCGACGTGCCCCTCGATGGTGAGGTCTTCGCTTCCGCTCAACTCGCCTTTGATTACGACCGACTTCCCGATGTTCACCATGTCCCTCCCAAGATGGGCACGCGGCTCACCCGCCGACGGTGCTGCGGCAGCAGGCGCCGAAGGCGCAGCCACCGGAGTTGACGCCGGAGGTGCAGCCGGTTTGACCGACTCGTCACGCTTCCACATCGCTGAAAACCTCCCCCTCTTACTGGAAATCCCGCTCGAGGGTGCGTACTAGCTAACTAGCTCAAATTACTGATTTGAAACCCGGGGAGTGGGCCTCGGTGTTGAATATCGGCCAGTATAGGCACCGCCATAAACCGTTGTCTAGTCCTTTTATTGCTGACAGTTAGCAGGAATGTTACGATCGAAATTCACCCTCATGCGCACCTACCTGGACCACAACGCGACGACTCCGCTGGACCCTGCCGTCGCCAACCGGATGACCCAGGCTATGCGCGAGGTCTGGGGCAACGCGTCCAGCGTTCACCATTTCGGTCAACAGGCCAAAGCGGCATTGGACGAGGCCAGGAGTGCCGTCGCCTCCCTGCTCAACGCCGAACCGTCCGACATCATCTTCACGGCGGGCGGAACCGAGAGCGACAACCTCGCGATCCGCGGCGCCGCCGAATCCCTCGAGCCCACGGGACGCAAACATCTCATCACCAGCGCGATTGAGCACGAGGCCGTGCTCAACACGATGAAGTCGCTCGCCAAACGTGGCTGGCGCGTGACGACGATTCCGGTGGATGCCAGCGGGATCGTGTCTGTGGATCGCTTGCGCGACGCGTTGACCGACGAGACGGCGCTCGTGTCGGTGATGCACGCCAACAACGAGATCGGCACCATCCAACCGATCGCTGAGCTCGCGGCGGTTGCGCACGAACGCGGTGCGCTGTTTCATACCGACGCCGTGCAAAGCGCCGGCAAGCTTCCCATCGACGTGCGCACGCTCGGTGTCGATCTGCTGTCGATCGCCGGGCACAAGTTCTATGGACCGAAGGGATCCGGCGCACTGTGGCTGAGGCGCGGTGTGCGGCTGACGCCGACGATCACCGGGGGCAAGCAGGAACGCAATCGACGCGCCGGAACCGAGAACGTGCCCGCGCTGGTGGGGCTAGGCGTGGCCGCCTCGGGCGCCCAGCAAAAGATCGCCAGCGAAGGACCACGGCTTGCGGCACTGCGCGATCGCCTCGAGGCCGGCATCCTCGCATCGGTGGCCGGCACGGAACGCAATGGCGCCGCGGCGCCGCGCGTGCCGAACACCACGAATATCAGCATCGATCGCGTCGAAGCGGAATCGCTGCTGATCGGTCTCGATCTCGCCGGCATCGCCGTGTCGTCCGGCTCGGCATGTTCGTCCGGCACGCTCGAACCGTCGCACGTGCTGAAGGCCATGGGCCTCCCCCACGCCCGCACGCTCGGCTCGATTCGCTTCAGCCTCGGCGCATCGAACACCGACGCGGACATCGATCGCGTCCTCGAAGCGCTGCCACCGATCGTCGAGAAACTGCGCAGCCTAACGACTGTTGGAGGTAAACGTTAACCACAGAGGACTTCGAGGACTCCGAGCCTTTTTAGTCAGAATGCTCCGTGTCCTCGGTGCACTCAGTGGCCAACACACGTCATGAGAATTGTCGTCGCGATGTCCGGCGGCGTGGATTCGTCCGTGGCCGCGGCCCTGCTCCATGAGCAGGGTCATGACGTCATCGGTGTGTCGATGCAGCTCTACGACAACAGCCAGGTGACTGAGTCCGGCCAGCGCGCCTTCGGCACCTGCTGCACCATCGACGATCTCTACGACGCGCGCCGGGTCGCCGCCACCATCGGCATCCCCCACTACATCGTCAATTTCGAGTCGCAGTTCGGCGATCACGTGATCGCGAATTTCGTGCGCGAGTATGTTGCCGGACGGACGCCGATTCCCTGCTCGCATTGCAACAGCGACTTGAAGTTCGCGGAGCTGCTCGATCGCGCGCGCGCCTACGACGCGGAGCAGCTGGCGACCGGCCACTACGCGCGCATCGAGAAAGACGAAGCCGGCCGCTACCATCTCTATCGCGGCGCCGACACTTCGAAGGACCAGACGTATTTCCTGTTCTCGCTGACGCAGGAGCAACTGTCACGGGCGGCGTTCCCAATCGGACGCCTCGACAAGGACACCGTCCGCGAACACGCGCGGCGGCTGAATCTCCACGTCACGCAGAAACCGGACAGCCAGGAGATCTGCTTCGTCCCCGACGGTGATTACGCGGCATTCATCGAGCGGAAGGCCCCCGAGTCCACCCGCCCCGGAACGGTTGTCGACAACGAGGGCAAGGTGCTGGGCACTCACGCGGGCGTGCATCGCTTCACAATCGGCCAGCGCAAGGGTCTTGGCCTGTCATCGACGGAACCGCTCTACGTCCTCGAGATCAAGCCAGAGTCATCACAGGTGGTAGTGGGCTCACGTGATGATCTCGGCAAAACACAGCTCAGTGCGTCGGAAGTGAACTGGGTCAGCGGCGCAGCGCCCGGCGACTGGCTCCGTGTCTCCGCCCAGATCCGTCATCGTCATGCCGCAGCGCCCGCCAGGGTGCGCCGTACAGACGAAGGGCGCGCCGAATTGGAATTCGACACGCCCCAAACTGCGATTACCCCCGGCCAGGCCGTCGTCTTTTATGAAGGCGACGAAGTGCTCGGCGGCGGGTGGATCGACTGAACGTGGCTGCTTTCGTGCAGCGTTCCCGATAAGAAACGTTCCGCGTCGATCGCGGCCATGCAACCGGATCCCGCGGCCGTAACCGCCTGACGGTAGATGTGATCCTGCACGTCGCCGGCCGCGAACACGCCCGGCACGCTGGTGCGTGAACCGTCGTGGGTCTTCAGGTAGCCGTTGTCGTGCATCGCCAACTGCCCCTTGAACAACGCGGTATTCGGAGTGTGGCCGATGCCGATGAACACGCCATCAACCGCCAGCTCGCTGGCGTCCCCGTTGACCGTGTCGCGCAGGACGAGGGATGTCACCTTGCCCTGATCGAGATCCTTGATGTCGACGACTTCCTTGTTCCACAAGAACGAGATGTTCGGCGTCGACAGCGCCTTGTCCTGCATCACCTTGGAGGCGCGCAGCGAGTCGCGGCGATGAATTACCGTGACCTTTGTCGCGAGCTTCGACAGATAGATCGCCTCTTCCATCGCGGTATCGCCGCCGCCGACGACGGCGACCGGCAAACCCTTGAAGAAGAACCCGTCACAGGTCGCGCAGGTCGACACGCCGCGGCCAGACAGCTTCTTGTCGACGCCGAGGTCGAGCCACTTCGCTGATGCGCCGGTCGCAATGATCAGCGCATCGGCGGTGTACTGCGTCTTGTCGACATTGATCGTGAACGGACGCTTCGACAGGTCGACCGACGTCACGTCACCCTGCAGGATCTGGGCGCCGAAGTGTTCGGCCTGCGCGCGCATCTCGCCCATCAGGTCCGGGCCCATCACGCCGGCGCGGAAGCCGGGATAGTTCTCGACCAGCGTGGTAAGCATCAACTGGCCGCCGGCCTCGATGCCCTCGATCAGCAGCGGCTTCAGGTTGGCGCGCGACGTGTACAACGCCGCCGTCAGCCCGGCCGGCCCGGAGCCAATGATGATGACGGACTTGTGCGTGCTCACAGGTGCTTGTCGATGATCTGCGCGAGGCGTTCTTTCGACTCGAGGCCGACGACGGTTTCCTTGAGGTCGCCGTTCTTGAACAGCAACAGCGTGGGAATGCCGCGGACCATGAACTTGCTCGGCGTCATCGGGTTCTCGTCGATGTCGACCTTGGCCACGGTGAGCTTGCCGTTATATTCATCGGCCAGCTGGTCGACGATGGGGGCGATGCGGCGGCACGGCGCGCACCAGGTTGCCCAGAAATCCACGAGGACAACGCCGTTCTTCACTTCTTCGGTGAAGTTCGCGTCGGTAAAAATCTTGACCTTCTCTGATGCCAATTTAACCTCACTGAAAGGCGTTCCGATGGACCGCCTTCTGACTTCGAATCATGCTCTCTACTGCTTTGATGCCACCGATCGGCCGGCGTTCCGCCGCCTCAACTGCGTGTACATTTTGACATACTCGGCGGCGGAGCGGCCCCACGAGAAGTCTGCTTTCATGCCGTTTTTCTGCAGCCGGGTCCAGATCTTCTTGTTCGGGTAAGCAGCCAAAGCACGGCCGAGCGCGTGCATCATTGCCGCCGGCTGGTAGTCAGAGAACAGGAAGCCGTTCCCCTGCCCGTTCTTCGGATTGTGCGGCCTCACCGTATCCACCAGCCCGCCAACCGCGCGCACCACCGGCACGGTGCCGTAGCGCAGGCTGTACATCTGGTTGAGTCCGCACGGCTCGAACCGCGACGGCATCAGGAAGATGTCCGCGCCGCCCTCGACGAGGTGCGCGCGGCGCTCGTCGAAACCAACGAAGACGCCGACCTTGTCGGGCCGCCATCGAGACAGGCCGGTCCACATGTCCTGGTAACGCGGCTCGCCGGTGCCGACGATCACGAACGTCGCGTCGAGCGAGGCGAGATCGGCCGCGACGGCCGAGATCAAATCGAGGCCCTTCTGATCGACCATGCGCGACACCATGCCGATGATCGGCCGGCGCAACAGTTCGTCAGTCACCGTGAAGCCAAACGTCTCGAGCAGCGCGCGCTTCGCGACGAGCTTCCCTTCCAGGCGATCGGCATCGAACGGCGCCGGGAGCAACGGGTCGGCCGCCGGATTCCACTCGTCATGATCGATCCCGTTGAGGATGCCAACGAGCTGATTGCGCCGCGATCGAATGACGCCGTCGAGGCCGTGGCCGTACTCGACGCGTTGAATCTCGTCGGCGTAGGTCGGGCTGACGGTGGTGATCGCATCGGCGCGCGTCAGGCCCGCCTTCATGAAACTCAGGCGATCAAAGAACTCGAAGCCGCCGATCGTGAAATCGTCCCACCGCAATCCGAGACGCGGCACCCACGATTTGTCGAACACCCCCTGGTAGGCGAGGTTGTGAATCGTGAACACGGTGCCGGGGTGCTGACCGGGCTGCGAGTGCAGGTGCGAGCGCACGTAGAGCGGCGCGAGGCCACCCTGCCAGTCGTGCGCGTGCACGATATCGAACGGCTCGGGCTCGCGCGACGCCCAGTCGATCGCCGCAGCGGACAGCACCGCGTAGCGCACCGGGTTGTCCGCATAGTCGCCGGACGACTCGTAATAGATGCCGGCACGATCGTACAGCTCGGGGCAATCCAGCAGCAGGACGCGCACGCCGGCGCCTTGCTCGGGCGCTTCCATCAGGCGCGCGCGCACGTGCCGTGACGCCACCTCGAGCGCCAGTTCCGCCACTACCGGGCCGTCGGTCACGCCCCGGTAACGCGGGGTGACCACGACCACGTGGTGTCCCAGCCGGCCAAGCGCCTTCGGCAACGCCGTAGCGACATCGGCAAGGCCTCCCGTTTTCGAGAACGGCTGAGCCTCCGAGGCAATCATCAGAATGCGAAGTGGCTTCGGCGCCTTCGGTGTGCGTGGCTTGGCCGGCGTTCCCGCCTTCTCTACCCGTCGCGGCATCAGCTCTAGCTTATGATGTCTGCGTGTCAGGACCCCCATCCAGCGGCTCGCGGGTACTTCCGCGCGATGTCATGGAGCTGAAGGCCCTGGCGGAACGCCAGCCGGCCCTCGCTCCCGCGGCGACCTTGCAGGTGGATCTCATTGAGGCCATTCGCCGCGTCCAGGGTCGCCTCACGACCCCGTGGATCGAAACGACTGCCGACGCCCTACGCGCGCGCATCGCCAGTGGACAGACGCTCCTCGACTTCAATCAGATCGTCTTCGACTGGAACGACGTCCGGCTGCTGATCCGGCAGATCACCGACGTGCTGCGGCGTCACGAAGTCATCGATGCCCCGACGGCGACCGCGCTGCATGCCGTTGGCCGCAGCCCCTCGCTCCCCGACGTGATGAAGGCGTGGTTCGAACACCAGCCGATCATGGAGGTGGAGATGCTGGGCGAAGTGCTCGCCTGGGCGGCGCGCCCGTACCTTCAGCGCACGGCCGAAGTGCTGCAGCAGCGCGTCAGCCTCGAACACTGGACGGGGCGCCTGTGCCCGATCTGCGCCGCCGAACCCGAGTTCTCCGTGGTCACCACCAGCGGAGAACGCCAGTTGGTGTGCGGGCGCTGCCACGTGCGCTGGCACTTCAACCCCATCGCGTGCCCGTATTGCGGCAACGACGATCGCACGACGATCAAGTCGATGGCGACGCCCGATGGGATCTACCGCGTGATGATCTGCTCACCGTGTGGCCGGTACATCAAGGCCCTCGACGCGCGCAAATCCCCGCGCCCGCTACTTCCCTACGTTGATGTGATTGCGACGCTGCCGCTGGACGCGGCGGTGATGAATAGTAGCAAGTAGTAAGTAGCAAGTAGTAAGTAGTAAGTAGCAAGTAACAAGGAGTGATCTACTTGCTACTTGCTACTTGCTACTGCTGTTCTTGTTCCTGCTGCTGGAAGTCGCCTTCGAGCAGCGCCTTGGTGCGGGTCGCCATCCAGTTGAACAGATGGCGTGTCTCCCAGAAGCGGCTCTGGTTCGACTTCGCGCCGAGCACTACGAACGCCACCTGCTGACCCGACTGCGGCAAGCGCAGCAACGTGGCCAGGCAGTAACCCGAGCGGCTGATGAATCCGGTCTTGCCGCCCACGACGTCGATGTCGCCGGCACGGACGATGTGGTTGGTGCTGTTGGCCGTGATGACGCGCTTGCCCATGCTGGTGCTGAACGACGTCTTGCGCATGATCGCGCCGACGCGCTCGTCAGCCGAGGCATAGGCGATCAGGCGCGCCTGATCGTAGGCCGAGGACATGTTGTCGGCGAGCAGGCCCGACGGATCCGAATACACGGTGCTTTCGAGGCCCAGCTCACGAGCCTTCTCGTTCATCCGCTGGATGAACCCGGTGTAGCCAAGGTTCGAGGAGCGCGCCAACGCGCGGGCGGCGGCGTTGTCCGACCCGACGAGCAGAAGGTTCAGCAGATCTTCGGCGGGCAGCTTGAAACCATTGCGAAGATACGTCGTCGAGGCGCGGGCGACATCGCTGCGCTCCACGGTGACCATCGTCGACAGCGGCGTGTTGCTCTCGAGGAACACGAGCGCGGTCATCACCTTGGTGATGCTGGCAATCGAACGCTGATCCTTCGAGTGATTCTCCCAGAGAATCTCGCCGGTCTCGGGGTTGTAGATGATGGCGGCTTCCGCGCGCACGTCCGGCACTTCGCGGCCGAACTCGTCCACGCGGAAACGCGGCGTCTGCAGTTCCTTGAGTTCGCGCGCGCGAGCGGCGGCACGGGCCCGAGCAAGGTTCGCGCGACGGGCGCGAGCGGTGCTCGAGGAATATGCCTTCTTCTTGGCGGCAGGTTTCGCGGCGGCGCGTGCGGGCGTCTTCTGACGCGCGGCGGCACCCGCTTCAGCGGACACGGTCGTCACGGCGCCTGGGAACACCAAGCTCGACGCGACGATCGCGAAG
>DATMJU010000066.1:0-3106 GCA_035553795.1 Vicinamibacterales bacterium | reverse complement strand
GGCTGTATCGACATCGCGCGCCCGCTTCGAATCCACGAGCAGCTGCTCCACGAACGCGGCTAGCAGCTGCCCCCGCGCCTGGCGCTGGCGCGCTCCGATGAGGACGGCGCCGCTGATCTTGTCGAGGACAGCCGTCGCGCTTTGCTCGTTGGACGGGTCGATCACGTGGGCGTCGAGGGCATCGATTGCCGGCAGTTCTTCCTTTCGGCCGTTGAATCGGAGCTGACCGGTATCGTGAATGGCAGCGATGGCCGCTGCATCAGCGAGATTCACGGTCGCGAGTCGTCTCGTGAACGCTAACCTGGCCGCCGGACTGAGTCGCGCGAGAAGGCCCTGCGCGTTCACCAGCGGGTGGCTCACCGCAAGGTATGCGGCGCCAGCCGGATCACCGAAGATGAGGGCTTCGTTGTACCCGTTCGCATAGAGGAAGTCGCCCCCGTGCGTTCGCCATCGCGGCGGATCGGGCACCGAGTATTTGGCCAGGTTCGTAAAGAGGCTCAATCGCTGAGCCATCCTGCGGAGCTGGGCATGTTGGTCTCGCTGCGTGTTCAGCAAGTACTCCTTGACCACCGCGCTAATGGCATTCCGAGCGGTGTTCGCGGGATCGTGCACGGCGATTTGTGCGCCCGACGGCTGTGCAATCAGCAACACGGCAACGACGAGAACGAGGTGACGTCGCATGATGTCCCTCCTGTTCACTGATTCACGGCCTTACGGCTGTCGCCACGTGCGGAGAGCGTCTCCGCTGCCGGCCACGAACGCCTCGTTCGCCCCACGTGCATCTCGCCACGTCACGAGCTGCATGTTGATAGTGGAGGCCTCGGTATCGCGCAGCCGCTTGCCTCTCGCCAGGAGCTGTTCCAAGGCATGGGACAGGAGCTGGTTCGAGAGCATGTCCTGCCGCCGTCCGAGCAGCTCGCCGGCGGCGATCTTGTCGAGAATAGCCGTCATCTCGTGATACCGCGCAAGGCCGTTCAGGACGTCGCTTTCGAGGGACTGCACGGCGTTCTGCAGTTGTCCGTGATAGCCACGCGCAAGGGCGACCTGATGACCGCCCATCATGGCGACGGAATCCGTGATCTCGATGGTTGCGTATTGGCGCTCGAGTGCCTGTCGGGCCATCGCCGTGAGCCTGGTCGGCGTCACGGTTGGCCTCAACACCGGCAGGGCCGTCGAGAGGTACGCCGCACCGGTGGCGTCTCCACTGTTCAGAGCTTGGATCCATGGACGCCCGTACTCCCATCGCGTCGGATCGTGTCGGCTCAAAGCGATCGTTGGAATTCGATAGCGATCCATGTTGCCGAGCCCCTGCGCCATACGCAGCACGGTGAGATACTGCGCTCGCAGCTCGGCGTAGTGCTGCTGCATGCGTAAAGCAATCAGCGTCGTCTGCACCAGATTGCCGGGATCGATCACCGCCAGTTGTGCTCCGACGGGATTTGCGGCGACTGCGACGATGAGTGCTGTCAACAGAAGCTTCCGGAACATAAGGGCCTCCCTCTGGTCAGAACGAACCCGGCAGGCCGGGCGAGACGTAGGCCGGCAGTTCGATATCGCCGGTGAGGTACACCTTCACGCGGTGTCCCTCTCGAATCGTGATGGTTGGTAAACGGTTCAGAAACCGATTCATCACCTGCGCCGTGGCTTGTGAGGTGGCGTCGCCTACGCCGCCGGCGATCACGACGGTTCGATCACCATCTCCACTCCCCAGACCCGCGCTGCCAAGGAACTGCGAGAGCCCGCTGATCAGGCCCACCGCCGCAGATGCTCCAAACGTGGAGAGATAGTGCTGGTTGACCCGGTCCTTCAGACCGGCGTCTCCAATCTGGTTCAGGCCAAGGAACTGATCGAGGCGGTACGTCCGCCCGTCTGGCATCAGCACGCGATGGAACGAGACGGCCAGTCGCGTTTCGCCGAACGCCTGAACCGGTTTCGTCTCGCCGAGCAACCGCGCGCCAGCGGGAATGAGGATGTGCTGCCCGCTATGCGAGTAGAGCGGGTTCGTAACCAGGCAGTTCACGGGAGCGGTCGTCGTCCCATCGAGCCGGTTCGTCAGAACGGCGTCGATCACCGTGCCCTCGAGCACTCGATGCAGTGGCCCGGCTGGACTGATTGGCCCCGTCGTATCAGGCGCCCGCGGAGCCTCGCCTGGACGCGGCGTGCTCGCCTGCTGGCTGGAGGCCAACGGCTGCGCCGGTAAGGCCAAAGCGCCTGAGGTCAGACTGCCAACGCGCGTGGTCGCCCGTACGACGGCGTCCGCTACTTCCTCCACGGACGGATTCGCGGGATCCGATCGCGGGACCGCTGTGGCCTCCGACGCCGGCCGCCCAATATCCGGCCGCTCGTTCTCGGGACGACGGCTGAGCACCACATTGCTGGCGAAAAGGCTCTCGTATTCGCGTCGGCGCCGCTCCGCTGCGATCGGGTCCTGCGGCGCCGGTGCCTGCGGCTCCTGGTACATCATCGGTGGCGCAGGCAGCGGCGCGCCGGCAGCCGCTTGCGCGTCTTGCAGTGCTTGCGCCTCGAGGAGCCGCATACGTTCCTGGTAATCGCGGACCCGGTCCGCGCTCGGTGCCATCGTGGGGGCCGCCGCGGACGCCGGTCTCGCCGGTGGGTCGGGTCGCCCGACAATCAACATGATCGCGAGCATGAACACCGCGACGCCCGCCATGACCCATGTCTGAACGCCGCGAGGCATTACGCCCCTTGGAACGGGCCTACGATCTGTGACTGTGGCTGTCGGCGGGCTCGCCGAACTGGTTGCGACAGGAGGCGTATCAGCCATACCTCACCGCCCCTGCTGCGCGAATGAGAACCGCTCCTTGCCAAGCGCGAGGTAGCCGTTCTCCACAATCTTGGGCACGACATACGTGCCTTCGTTCACCTGGAAGTTGACGAGTGCTGGCTTACCATCCTTAAGCTCATAGAGCGCCGGGAGTTCGGTGGCGTCGGACTTGATGTAGGTGAATCGGCCGTCATGCCAGATCGAGCGCACCAGGAAGGGACGCTCGTACTTCGGCACGGCGTATGGGAACTGGAGCCTCGCCGGGTACTCCTGCTGAAATGCGGCGATCGACTCCATCGCCCGCCGGTTGGCGGCTTCGGC
>DATMJU010000065.1:0-4268 GCA_035553795.1 Vicinamibacterales bacterium | reverse complement strand
CCGGTGCACGGCGTCTACGGATCGGCGTTTGTGGACAACATGATCTGGGCGCCCGGCGGCGGTACCAACATTGGCGGCAACTTCGGCAGCCTGCTCAACCAGGTGTTCTTCCCGACCGTGAGCTGCAACTAACGGTCGTTCGCGTCAGAATCCAACCAAACGCTCAATCCTCGGCGAAACCTCGGCGTCGGATCAGGACTCCGGACGCGCGCTCCGCGTCAGATACGCATGGGAGCGTCATGACACACCAATATCGTCTTGCAGTCCTTGGTCTTTGCCTCTGCCTTGGCAGCGCCGCGCACGCGCAGAACTGGCCGTCCTTCCGCGGACCCAATGGCTCCGGTATCGCCGACGTGCCGCCATTGCCAGTCGCCTGGGATGGTGAGAAGTCCGTCAACATCCTGTGGAAGACCGCCGTCCCTGGCCTGGGGCATTCGAGCCCTGTCGTCTGGGGCGACCGTATCTTCGTGACGGCCGCGGAGAGCTCCGCTAAGAATCTGAACTTCAACGCCAAGGATTCAGGCATCGACCCGGCCAACGACACGTCGGTGCATCAATGGCGCGTCTACAGCCTCGACAAGCGCAGCGGCAAGATCGTCTGGTCGCGAACCGCGCATCAGGGCGTGCCCAAGGTGAAGCGTCACGTCAAGGCGACGCAGGCCAACGCCACACCGGTGACCAACGGCCGCGTGGTCGTCGCCGCGTTCGGATCCGAAGGCATCTACGCGTACGACATGGACGGCAAGCTGTTGTGGAAGCAGGACGTCGGCTTTCTCGATCCGGGATACGCCGGCCAGCCGGAACTGCAATGGGGGTTCGCAAGCTCGCCGGTGATCTACCAGAACCTGGTGATCCTGCAGTGCGACATTCAGAAAGACTCGTTCATGATCGCGTTCAACCTCGCTGACGGCAAGCAGGTGTGGCGCATCGAACGCGACGAGATCCCGGCGTGGAGCACGCCGATCATTCATCAGACGGGGACGCGTACGGAGCTCGTCACCAGCGGATCGAAGTACTACCGCGGATACGATCCGCTGACGGGCAAGGAACTGTGGCGTTTGAAAGACGACACGCAGGTCAAAGTCCCCTCTCCCGTCGTCGCGCACGGCCTCTATTTCCTGTCCGGCGGCAATCCGCGCGGCCGTGACTTCTACGCTCTCCGCCCCGGCGGCAATGGCGACCTGTCCATTCCGGCGGATGCGACGTCGAGCAACCAGGTCGCCTGGCGGAAGACGCGGGGCAGCTCATACACACCGACGCCAATCGTGTACGGCGACTACCTGTATGTCTGCAACGACAACGGCGTGCTGACCGTCTACGACGCGCGCAGCGGCGAGCAGATCTACGCCAACCGCATCGGCACCACCAACAGCACCTTCAGCGCCTCGCCCATCGCGTCGAACGGACGACTCTATCTTTCGAGCGAAGACGGCGAAGTGTACGTGGTCAGGGCCGGACCGAAGTACGAGCTGCTTTCGGTGAACAGTATGGGCGAACCGCTGATGGCTACGCCCGCGGCTTCGGACGGGATGATCATCATGCGCGGCCAACGGCACATCTTTGCCGTGCGATAGCGCTGCGGAGACGATACTGTCTCCACATGGCTTGGATTCTGCTAATCGTTGCCGGGCTGCTCGAGGTGGTCTGGGCGTACTACATGAAGCTGTCCCAGGGGTTCACGCTCCCTCGCGCCTCCGCGGTTACCATCGTCGCGATGATCGCCAGCTTCGGCCTGCTGTCGGTCTCGATGAAGACGCTGCCGCTCGGCACCGCCTACACCGTATGGACCGGCATCGGCGCCGTCGGCGCATTCCTGGTTGGGGTGATGGTGCTCGGCGAACCCGCCAACACCGGCCGCATCGTCGCGGCCGTGTTGATCGTGTCGGGGCTGGTCTTGATGAAAGTCGCGACCGCGTAAGCGCGGCCTAGCCGATGCCCGGCAATGCCTTCTTGTACTGCAGGCGGATCTGGGTCAGATCAGGCCGTTCGATGCGCAACTGGTTGGTGATGCGATGCACCTCTGCCTCTTCGGTGGTGGAGATGCGCGCATCGCTCGCCGCGACCGCAAACAGGCATCGCGCCAGCGCCAGGCGTTCCTCGTAGCCGGTCGAATCCGTGAATTCCTGCGTGATCGCGAAGTCAGCGGTCACGCCCAGCATCGCGTGCGTGGACTTCGCGAGGCTGACCACGAGCATGGCCTGCTCCGCCGGCAGGTTGCCGTGCTCGGCCACCAGCGCTTCCATCGCCTTGGTTTCTTCGTCGCTGATGTGGTCGTCGGCGCGGGCGACGCGTCCCAGCAAGTACGCAAACCGCGCCAGGTATTGCGCGCGCGACGGCTCGAGGCGATCGAGCGCGTTGACCAGCTCGCGCAGCGGCGCCGATTCCGCCGCTGCCGCGGGCTCATTCAGACCAAGCCAGCCCTGAATCGATTTCAGCATCCGTTACAAACCCTCGACGATCACGACCTGTAGCGTCGCGGCGCCTTCGCGCATTTTCTTGACCTTCTGATACTCGGCGGACGTGTAGAACGCCTGTGCCCGATCGTAACTCGGGAACTCGATCACCACCACCCGCGACGGCGCCGGACGGCCCTCGAGCGTGGCGCTCTGCCCACCGCGAGTCAGAAAGCGCCCGCCAAACTTCTCAACGACCGCAGGCGTCAGCTTCGCGTACTCCGCGTACTGTGTGGGGTTGGTCACGTCGGACTGCACCAGGAAGTACGCCTTCTTCGGCGCCGGCGCCTGCGCCCACATCGATACCGCACCGGACACGACGACACCGGCGACAACGGCTAACGCGATCAGCGACTTCCTTCCCATGCTGGCCTCCTGGCGGATGAACAAGTGGCGCGGCCTGAGACCGCGCCACTCGATGGTTGGCTACTTCTTCGCGGGCTCGCTCGACGGCGGGACGACGTTCTTCAGCCGCATGTAGGTGACGAGGTTGCCGTAGTGCTCGTAGGTGTGGGTCGTGGCGAAGTAGAGCGCGGACAGGCGTGGCGTCGGGCCGAAGTAGAACGGCACGGCCTCGGCACCCTTCGCATCCGTCATCGTGTCGAGCACGCTGTTGCAGTAGGTCACGCCCTCTTTGAGCGCGGCCACGAGCTGCGCCTTCGCGGTCACCGACTTCTCGATGTCGGTGCGGGGCGGCTTGGCGCTGTTGGCCATCGAACACATTCCGAACAACGCATCGGCAATGTGACCGAACAATTGGCCCATCGAGCGCACGTCGGGTGTGGCCTTGAAGGAGTAAAGGTCTTCCGGGACCTTTTCCGCGGCGCGGATGACGAAACCGGTGATGGCGCCAAGCTGCACTTTCGCATTGGCGGTGAGCGGATTGGCCGGTTGCTGGGCCAACGACACGGATGGAAGCGCAACGATCAACGCGGCAAGCACAAACTGACGAACTTTCATGGAATCACCCCTTGTTCGCTAGAAATACTACCAACGTCCTTCGTGACGTCGCTGTAAATGCGTTCGAGCGATTCGCCCTTCGAACGGCGGGCGCTGATGTACATCATCGCGTTAATCACGGAATGAATGGTCAAAAACGCCACGCCCGCCAGCGCCAGCAGCGGCGTGAGCATCACGAACACGCCCGCCGATCGGCCGATCGCGCCGCCGGCTCCAAGCGCCACGCCCGTCAACAGGCTCACAATCATCACGATGGCGACGTAGCGCTTCTGCACGGCATTCCGCAGGCTGCCGGACTCCTTCATCAATTCCGCGGTGCGAGCCACGGCCGCCGGCACCGGCAGGTTTTCAATGAGCAGGACGGAACCGAGCAGGCCTGTTTCCCGGATCCCCAGTCCAGACCTGCGTAGCGCGAGGTAACCAATGCCGAACGGCACCGCCACGAAGGCCAGCACGATGGCCAGCCGGGCCGGTACTGGTAGAGCGCGCACCTGCGGAGTCACCACGCGCAGCACCAGGGCCATGATCCCAAGCGAGACGAGCACGCCGACCAGCCCACCGACCATTGGCATCACGCCCGCAACGAATGCTCGGAGCGGTACAAATTGGCGCGCACCATTCCCATCACGTGAATTGGCCGTTGCGGCGCGGCCATGGCATGCAGCACGAACAGTGACATCACGCCGAACATCACCTGCGACACGGTCGACAACAGGAAGATCGCCGCAATGACGATCACGGCGGGCCGGCCTGTAAGGTACGGCACCGCGCCGGTCAGCGACACGAGCTGCCAGGCAGACGCCAGCAGGCAGACAACAAGCGTCGGTATTGAGACCAACAGCGCCACCGTGGAGA